>CAHJXF010000133.1 GCA_903644065.1 Betaproteobacteria bacterium | reverse complement strand
GAGCAGGAGCTGGTCGCGGCGATCTTCGCCCCCCGCCGCGCCGACGGCGATCGCCCGTCGCTGGATGCTGGCCGCCTGGGCCGCGCTGGCGCTGGCCACGCTGTCGAAGGGGCCGGTGGCCGTGGTCCTGTCGGGCGGAGCGCTGGTCGCCTACCTGGCGACGACGCGCGACTGGAAGCTGCTGGCTCTGCTCCGCCCGGTGCGCGGGCTCGCGCTGTTCGTGCTGGTCGCGGGGCCGTGGTTCGTCGCGGTGTCGCGCGCCAATCCGGAGTTCGCGCGGTTCTTCTTCATCCACGAGCACGTCGAGCGCTTCCTGACCACCGAGCACCATCGTGAAGGCGCGTGGTGGTACTTCGTGCCGGTCGTTGTCGCCGGTTCGCTGCCGTGGCTGTCGTTCGCGGCGGCTGGTCTGCGCGACGCATGGCGCACCCCGGCGCGCGACGGGTTCTCGCCGGAACGGCTGCTGCTGTGCCTGGCGGCCGTCGTGTTCCTGTTCTTCAGCGCGTCGGGCTCGAAGTTGCCGTCGTACGTGCTGCCGCTGTTCCCGGCGCTGGCGTTGATCGTCGGCCGACGGCTGGCCCGCATCGGAGCGGTCGCGTTGCAGCGCCATCTGGCCTTCGTCACCGTCGTCGCCGCCCTCGCCACCGCGACCGTCCTGGTCGTCCCGCTCGACAGCGGCGAGAGCGAGACGGCGATCGCGAACTTCCGCGTCGTCGCCTGCGGCAGCCTCGCCGCATGGGCCGTGGCGAGCGGCATCGCGACCGCGCTCGCGAAGCGGGCGCGCATCACGTCCGCGGTGACGGTCGCCGGCGTCGGCGCACTGCTCGGCTGGTCGGCTCTGCTGCTCGGCCACGAGACGCTGGGGCGCGGCATGTCGACCTACGACCTGGCGGTCGACATGAAGCCGTTCGTGAAGCCCGACACGCCGATCTACAGCCTCGGCGTGTTCGAGCACACGCTCGACTTCTACCTGCAGCGATCGGTGACGCTGGTGGCGTTTCGCGACGAACTCGCGTTCGGTCTCGAGCGCGAGCCCGCGAAGGGCATTCGGACGCTCGCCGAATTCATCGCTCGCTGGCAGCACGACCGCGCGCCGCTGGCGATCATGGCGCCCGACGTCTTCGCGACGCTCGAAGCGGAACGCTTTCCGATGCGCATCGTGGCCCGCGACGGACGACGCATCGTGATCGGGCCGCCGCTGCCGCCCGCCGGCGTCGCGCTCGATCACGACGCTGTCAGCCGCGACGCCCCGGCCGGCGTTGATGCGGTTCCCTCCCCGACGCCGGCATCGCCTTGAATCCCGCAAGCCTCGCGCTGATCCTGTTCGGCGTCTTCCTCAACGCCTGTGCGCAGCTGCTTCTCAAGGCCGGCGTCAACAACGTCACGGCGGCGATCGGCACGTTCGAGTACTCGGTCGCCAACCTGTGGCCGGTGGGCTTCCGGCTGGCCACGCAGTGGCCGATCCTCGGCGGCCTCGCCTGCTACGTGGTCAGCGTCGTCGTGTGGATCCTCGGCCTGTCGCGCGTCGACGTCACAATCGCCTATCCGCTGCTGTCGCTCGGCTACGTGCTGAACGCAGCGGCCGCGTGGTGGCTGTTCGGCGAGGCGCTGACGCCGATGCGCATCGTCGGCATCGGCATCATCATCTGTGGCGTCTACGTGCTGACGCGGACCGCGTGAACCCACCCGAGACGGCGATGAGCGCGAATCCGATCGAACCGGCAGCCACGCCGCCCTTCCTGCCGTTCACGCGGCCGACCATCGATGAGGCGACCATCGCCGGCGTGGCCGACGTGCTGCGCTCCGGCTGGATCACGTCGGGGCCCAACGTGAAGGCGTTCGAGGCGCAACTGTCCGCCCGCTGCGGCGGTCGGCCGGTGCGCGCATTCAACTCGGGCACCTGCACGATGGAGATCGCGCTCCGCATCGCCGGCGTCGGCGCGCAGCCGACCGACGAGGTGATCACCACGCCGCTGACCTGGGTGTCGACGGCCAACATCGTGCTCGACGTCGGCGCGCGGCCGGTGTTCGCGGACATCGACCCGGTGACCCGCAACATCGACCTCGACCGCGTCGAATCCGCCATCGGCCCGAACACCCGGGCGATCATCCCGGTGGACCTGACCGGCCTGCCGGTCGACCGCACCCGGCTGCACGACATCGCGGGCCGTCATCGACTGCGGGTCGTCGAGGACGCGGCGCAGAGCTTCGGCAGCAGCTGGGACGGCCGGGCCATCGGCTCGTTCGGCGACTTCGTGTCGTTCAGCTTCCACGCCAACAAGAACATCACGACGATCGAAGGCGGCTGCCTGGTGCTGAACGACGACGCCGAGGCGAAGCTCGCCGAGCAGTACCGGCTGCAGGGCGTGGTGCGCTCGGGGCACGACGGCATGGACGTCGAACGCGTGGGCGGCAAGTACAACCTGACCGACGTCGCGGCGCGCGTGGGCCTCGGCCAGTTGCCGCGGCTCGCGGAGTTCACCGAGCGACGGCGCGCGCTGGCGCGGCGCTACTTCGACGCGTTCGATGCGGACTTCCTGCACGACGTCGATTGCCGGCTGCCGGTCGCCGACTTCGTGAACAGCAACTGGCACATGTTCCAGGTGATCCTGCCCGAGGCGCACCTCGCCCGCCGGTCGCTGCAGCGCGCCGACGTGATGGCCGCGCTCGAGCGGCGCGGCATCGGCACCGGCGTGCACTACCCGGCGCTGCACCTGTTCTCGCTCTATCGCCGCCTGGGCTGGAAGGCGGGCGACTTCCCGCATGCCGAGTACGCGGGCCGCAACACGCTGACGCTGCCGCTGTTTCCGACGATGACCGACGCGGACGTCGATCGCGTGGTCGAGGCGCTGCAGTCGGTGCTGCGCGGTGCGTGACGGCATCACGATGAGGGTGGCTGCACGATGACCCCGCTCGAGCGTTCGTCGTCCGCGGTCGGGGCCGACTGGCCACCCGCGGCGCAGGCCGCCGTCCCGGCCCGCGTGCCCACCGTCGACGTGTCGGTCGTGATCCCCGTCTACAACGAGGCCGACGGGTTGCAGCAGCTCTTCGACCGCCTCTATCCGGCCCTCGACGCGATGGCGCGCGACCGCGCCCTGACCTACGAGGTGGTGTTCGTCGACGACGGCAGCCGAGACCGCTCGGCGATGATCCTGTCGGACCGGTACCGCGCGCGGCCCGACGTGACGCGCGTGGTGCTGTTCAACGCCAACTACGGCCAGCACGCGGCGATCATGGCCGGCTTCGAGCGGGTGCGCGGCGCCATCGTCGTCACGCTCGACGCCGACCTGCAGAACCCGCCGGAGGAGATCGTCAAGCTGGTCGACGCGATGCGCGCGGGCCACGACTACGTGGGCACCATCCGCCGCGACCGCCAGGACGCGGCGTGGCGGAAGACCGCGTCGCGCGCGATGAACCGCCTGCGCGAACGCATCACGCACATCACGATGACCGACCAGGGCTGCATGCTGCGCGCCTACGACCGGCGCATCGTCGAGACCATCAACCAGTGCCGCGAGATCAACACCTTCATCCCGGCGCTGGCCTACACGTTCGCCAACGACCCGATCGAGATCGAGGTCGGTCACGCGGAGCGCGCGGTGGGCGAGTCCAAGTACTCGCTGTACGCGCTGATTCGCCTGAACTTCGATCTCGTCACCGGCTTCTCGGTCGTGCCGCTTCAGGCCTTTTCGCTGATCGGGGCACTGCTGTCGATCGCGTCGGCGGTACTGGTCGTCGTGCTCGCGTTGCGCCGCATCTTCGTGGGTCCGGAAGCCGAGGGCCTGTTCACGCTGTTCGGCATCGCGTTCTTCCTGATCGGCGTGACGCTGCTCGGCATCGGCCTGCTCGGCGAGTACGTGGGCCGCATCTACGAGGAGGTCAGGGGCCGGCCGCGCTGGATCGTGCAGGCCGTGCTCGAGCGTCGCTCCGACGAGCCGCGCAGTCCCGCGGCGACATGAGCGGCGCGGCACCGAAGGCGGTGGTCTTCGCGTACCACGACGTCGGCGTGCGTTGCCTGCTGACGCTGCTGGCGCGCGGCGTCGACGTGCGGCTGGTCGTCACGCATCGCGACAACCCCGCCGAGACCATCTGGTTCGCCAGCGTGCGCGAGACGGCCGCCGAACGCGGCATCGCGGTGGTCCATGCCGAGGACCTCGATACCGCGGCGTTGGAAGCGCGCGTGGCCGCGGTCGAACCCGACTTCCTGTTCTCGTTCTACTTCCGCCACATGCTGCCGTCGTCGATCCTGGCGCTGGCACCGCAGGGCGCCTACAACCTGCACGGCTCGCTGCTGCCGAAGTACCGCGGCCGCGTGCCGATCAACTGGGCCGTCCTCCATGGCGAGACCGAGACCGGCGCGACGCTGCACGAGATGACGGTCAAGCCCGATGCCGGCGCGATCGTCGCGCAGACGCCGGTGCCGATCCTGCCCGACGACACGGCGCACGAGGTGTTCGGCAAGGTGGTGGTGGCGGCGGAGCAGACGCTGTGGCGCGCGTTGCCCGACCTGCTCGACGGCCGTCCGCTGCGCATGCCCAACGACCTGTCGCGCGGCTCGTATTTCGGCGGTCGCCGTGCCGAGGACGGCCGCATCGACTGGACCTGGAGCGCCAAGCGCATCCACGACCTGGTGCGCGCGGTGGCGCCGCCCTACCCCGGCGCGACGACCTCGATCGACGGCCGCGCGGCGACCATCGAGCGCACGCGTCGCGTGACCGGCGCTCTGCCTCGGCACGACGATGCACCGGTGCTGCGCGTCGCGAACGGCGCGTGCATCGCGCACTGCATCGATGGCGACGCACTGGAGTTCGTCACGGTCTTCATCGACGATGAACGGCTCGACGGTTCCATGCTGGCGCGCCGCCTCGGCGACGGGCGCCATGGCCTCGGCGATCGACCCTGAACGGGCGACGGTTCCGTCGTCCAGCCAGCCGAACAAGCTCCGACGTCGCGACGACGCCTCTTCTTCCCACGACTTCCCATGAAAAAAATCCTGATCCTCGGCGTCAACGGCTTCATCGGCCATCACCTGTCGAAGCGCATCCTCGAGACCACCGACTGGGCGGTCTACGGCATGGACATGCAGAGCGAGCGCGTGGCCGAGTGGCTGGACCATGACCGCTTCCACTTCTTCGAAGGCGACATCACGATCAACAAGGAGTGGATCGAGTACAACGTCAAGAAGTGCGACGTGCTGCTGCCGCTGGTCGCGATCGCGACGCCGGCCACCTACGTGCGCGAGCCGCTGCGCGTCTTCGAGCTCGACTTCGAGGCCAACCTGCCGATCGTCCGGCAGGCGGTCAAGTACGGCAAGCGCGTGATTTTCCCGTCGACCTCGGAGGTCTACGGCATGAGCCGCGACGCCGAGTTCGACCCGTACGCGTCGGATCTGGTCTACGGCCCGATCGACAAGCCGCGCTGGATCTACGCGTGCTCGAAGCAGCTGATGGACCGCGTCATCGCCGCCTACGGCCAGCAGGAAGGGCTCGACTACACGCTGTTCCGCCCGTTCAACTGGATCGGTTCGGGCCTCGACTCCATCCACACCGCGAAGGAGGGTTCGAGCCGCGTGATCACGCAGTTCTTCGGCCACCTGGTGCGCGGCGAGGCGATCAGCCTGGTCGACGGCGGCGCGCAGAAACGCGCGTTCACCTACATCGACGACGGCATCTCGGCGCTGATGAAGATCATCGCCAACGACGGCGGCATCGCGAGCGGCAAGATCTACAACATCGGCAACCCGTCGAACAACTATTCGGTGCGCGAGCTGGCGACGATGATGCTGACGCTCGCCGCCGACTATCCCGAGTATGCGGAGACCGCGAAAAAGGTCACGCTGGTCGAGACCACGTCGGGCGCCTATTACGGCGCCGGCTACCAGGACGTGCAGAACCGCGTGCCGAAGATCGACAACACGATGCAGGAGCTCGGCTGGCGGCCCGAGGTGACGATGGCCGACGCGCTGCGGCGCATCTTCGACGCGTATCGCGGCCAGGTCGCGCAGGCACGCAGCCTGGTCGACTGAGCGCTCGATGCGGCCGTACACGATCCGTCGCGCCGAACGCGGCGACCTGCCGGCGTTGCACCGGCTGGTGCGTGCGCTGGCGGCCTACGAGCGGCTCGAGCATCTGGTCGTCTCGTCGCCGGCGGACTTCGAGCGCGCGCTGTTCGCCGAGCCCGCGACGGTCGAGGCGGTGCTGCTGTGGCCCGCGGTCGAAGCGGATGGCGAAGCGGATGGCGAAGCGGTCGGCGAAGCGGTCGGCGAACCCGTCGCCTTCGCGCTCTTCTTCCACAACTTCTCCACCTTCCTCGGCCGGCGCGGGCTGTACCTGGAGGATCTGTTCGTCGAACCGGACCATCGCGGCGCCGGCTACGGCAGGGCCCTGCTGATCCATCTCGCGGGCCTCGCCGTGGCGCGCGGATGCGGGCGCTTCGAGTGGTCGGTGCTCGACTGGAACGTCGATGCGCAGGCCTTCTACGAGAGTCTGGGCGCGAGCGTGCTGCCCGACTGGCGCATCACGCGCGTCGCCGGCGACGCGTTGCAGCGACTCGCCGCCCGGTCCGGCTGATGGCTCGCCACCTGACCCTGAAGGTCGACGTGGACACGCTGCGCGGCACGCTCGAAGGCGTGCCGCGCCTGCTCGACCTGTTCGACCGCCATCACGTGAAGGCGACCTTCCTCTTCAGCCTCGGCCCGGACCACACCGGCCGCGCGCTGAAGCGCGCGTTGCGTCCCGGCTTCTTCGCGAAGGTGCAGCGCACGTCGGTCGTCGAGCACTACGGCCTCAGGACGCTGCTGTACGGCACGCTGCTGCCGGGTCCGGACATCGGCGTGAAGGGCGCCGACGCGATGCGCGAGACCGCGCGGCGCGGTCACGAGGTCGGCATCCACACCTGGGACCACACCCGCTGGCAGGACAACGTGCGCATGCGGCCCGCCCGCTGGACCTGGCACGAGATGACGCTGGCCCACGATCGCTTCACGAGCATCTTCGGCAGGCCGCCGGCGACCCATGGCGCGGCCGGCTGGCAGATCAACGACGATGCGCTGCGCCTGCTCGACACATGGCGCCTGCCGTACGCGTCCGACGGCCGCGTCGCCGACGGCGAGACCGAGCGCGGCGCGTTCCATCCGTGGGTCGGCGGTCGCAAGCTCGATTGCGTGCAGATCCCGTCCACGCTGGCGACGCTCGACGAATTGATCGGCGTGGACGGCCGCGACGCGTCGGGCGCCGCCGACGCCCTCCTCGCCCGGACGGCTGCCGGCGACGACGACGAGGTCTTCACGCTGCACGCCGAGCTCGAAGGCATGAAGCTGATCGGCGCCTTCGAGCGCTTGCTGACCGGTTGGCGGACGCGGGGTTTCGAACTCGGTCCGCTGGCGAACGCCTACGCGCGGCTCGATTTGCGGCGCATCCCGACCCGCCGTTGGTCGTGGGGATCGATCGAGGGGCGCAGCGGCGAGCTGATGGTCACGGGCGCCGTCGGGCCGGCGCCGGCATGAAAAAAGGCCCGGAGCGACCGGGCCCTGCGGAGCGACGAACGGCCGATCAGCGGCCGCGGTAGCCGTAGTGGGCGTAGCCGCCGTAGGGGCGATACGCCACGCGCGGGCCGTAATAGCCACGACCGTAGTAGCCACGCGGACCGTAGTACGCCGGCGGTCCGTAGTAGGCCGGCGGGGCGTAGTAGACGGGCGGCGTCTCGTAGACAACTGCCGGCGGCGGCGCGTAGACCGGCGCCGGCAGTCCGTAGTAGGCCGGAGCGGCGTAGCCGTAGCCGCCGAGCGGAATGCCGACGCCCAACGACAGCGACACATGGCCACCTGCGTGCGCCGGGGCCGCGGCGAGCAACAGCCCTCCGGCAGCTGCAACAGCGATCGCGATCTTCTTGATCATGATGTCTCTCCGATTCCACGCGAGATCCGCGTACCTGTCTATGAACGCGTGATCGTCCGGCGGGTTCACGGCCGGTCCCGCGATGAACGTATCATTTGTAACAGTGCCGCGTCCGCCTGTCGGTCCGCGGCCGTACCGGAGCGACGATGGACGATGCATTGACCCTGGGCGGAAGCGTTCCGCCGTTCGAGAGCGAAGCCACGGGCGGACCCGTGAGGATGGCCGACCTGGCCGGCCGCAAGGTGGTGCTGTACTTCTATCCGAAGGACAGCACGCCCGGGTGCACGACCGAGACCCGGGAGTTCGGCGACGCATCGGCCGACTTCGCCGCGGCCGGGTCGGTGGTGTTCGGCATCTCGCGCGACAGCCTCTCGTCGCACCAGCGGTTCAAGGACGCGCTGGGCATTCCCTTCGAGCTGATCTCGGACCCCGACGAGACGCTGTGCGCACTGTTCGGCGTCATGAAGATGAAGAACCTGTACGGCAAGCAGGTCCGCGGCGTCGAGCGCAGCACGTTCATCGTCGACGCCGACGGACGACTCGCGCACGAATGGCGCGGCGTGAAGGTGCCGGGCCACGTCGCCGAGGTGCTGGAACGCGTCCGCGCGATGTGACGCCGCCTCGCGACGGCCGCTCGCGGATCGGGCTGCCGCCGCTTGCGTTTTGCCGGTCGGCGCTTCACCATCGTCCGGTCTGTCCCCTTCGCCGCCTGCCCCGCTCCGGCCGCCCGACGTCGTTCGAATCGCCCTCCCCGTCAGCCGCCGTCGACCCGCGGATGTCCCGCGCCCGACCGCCGGTTCTCGCTTCGTGTGTCGCCCGCCCGTGCCGGCCCGCCGACGCTTCGCACCGTTCTCGCCACCGACCCAGCCAATGCCCCTGCCGAAACAGCCCGCCCGTCCCGCCGTCTTCCTGTCGTCGAGCGCGATCGAGGAGAGCAACTCGACGCCTCGGGCCAAGCCGCAAG
>CAHJXF010000132.1 GCA_903644065.1 Betaproteobacteria bacterium | reverse complement strand
GACCGTTGACCGGCGGCGCCTTCGTCGCTCACCGGATCGCGCTCGACCTGGCGCTCGACTTCGCGTGGACGGAACGGTGCCCCGCGGCCGCGAAGCCGGGCCTCTTCGGCGCTCGCTATCGCCTGCCCGGCTCGCTCGCGCGGCGCCTGCGCGGTCGACGCGTCGCGCTGGTCGACGACGTCGTCAGCGCCGGGTCTTCGCTTCGCGCGACGCACGCGGCACTGGTTCGCGCCGGCGCGCTTCCGGTGGTCGTCGGCGCGCTACTGGCGACCGGCACGCGTGGTGTCGATCACTTCGCCGCGCTCGGCCTGCCGGTCGAGACCGTCGCACGGACGGCGAGCGACTCGTGGGCGCCCGAACACTGTCCGCTGTGCCTGGCGGGCCTGCCGCTCGAGGACGCGACGACGCTCGACTGATCGCGCGTCACGACGTCGACGACGCGCCCGGCTCCTCGCCGGCTTCGCGGTCGAGCTCGCGCAGATGGGCCAGGCGTTCGCGGATCTTCGCCTCGAGTCCGCGCGGCACCGGGGCGTACCAGCCCGGCTCCGCCATGCCGTCGGGCAGGTAGTGCTCGCCGGCCGCATACGCGTCGGGCTCGTCGTGCGCGTAGCGGTAGGCCTTGCCGAACCCGAGGTCCTTCATCAACTGCGTCGGCGCGTTGCGCAGATGCGGCGGCACCGGTCGCGACCCGTCCTGCTTGACGAACGCGCGGGCTGCCCCGTAGGCCGTGTAGACCGCGTTCGACTTGGCGGCGCAGGCCAGGTAGACCACCGCTTCGGCCAGCGCCAATTCGCCTTCCGGACTGCCGAGGCGCTCGTAGACGTCGGCCGCGTCGAGCGTGACGCGCAGTGCCCGCGGGTCCGCGAGACCGATGTCCTCGCTGGCCATGCGGATCATGCGACGCGCCAGGTAGCGCGGATCGGCGCCGCCGTCGAGCATGCGGCAGAACCAGTACAGCGACGCGTCGGGATGGCTGCCGCGCACCGCCTTGTGCAGCGCGCTGATCTGGTCGTAGAACGCGTCGCCGCCCTTGTCGAAGCGCCGCAGGTTCTCGGACAGCGCGCGGGCCAGCAGCGCGTCGTCGATCGGGGCCGCGCCCGACGGAACGCCCCGCGCCGCCGTCGCGGCCCGCACCACGATCTCGAGGTTGTTGAGCAGCTTCCGCGCGTCGCCGTCGGCGCTCGCGATCAACGTCTTCCGCGCACTCGCGACGAACGCGACGCCGTGCAGCTCGGGCGCGACCGGATCGACCAGCGCGCGGTCGATCAGCGCGCCGAGATCGTCGTCGTCAAGGCTCGTCAGCACGTACACCGCCGCCCGCGACAGCAAGGCCCCGTTGACCTCGAACGACGGGTTCTCGGTCGTCGCGCCGATGAACACGAAGAGGCCCGACTCGACGTGCGGCAAGAAGGCGTCTTGCTGGCTCTTGTTGAAGCGATGCACCTCGTCGACGAAGACGATGGTCCGGCGGCCCGACTGGGCCCGGGTCAGCCCGGCCCGCGCGACGGCGTCGCGGATGTCCTTTACCCCGGCCAGCACCGCCGACAGCGCGATGAAGTCGGCGTCGAAGGCGCCGGCCATCAGGCGCGCCAGCGTGGTCTTGCCGACGCCCGGCGGTCCCCACAGGATCATCGAGTGCGGCCGGTGCGACGCGAAGGCGACCCGCAGCGGCTTGCCGTCGCCCAGCAGTTGCGGCTGGCCGATGACGTCGTCGATGGTGCGCGGACGCAGTCGCTCCGCGAGCGGCACGGCGCCCGGGTCGCTCGCGTCGCCACGACTCGACGCCGGCTTACGGATCGGTGCGGCGCCACCGAAGAGGTCGGACGAGGGACTCAATGCGGGCGGTAGCGATCCGGTCGGGCAAGAGGTGCGATGGAGACCGCATCGCTGCGGCGAACCGATTATCCGACAACGCGGCGAGTCGACCCCGCTCCCGCGACGAAGCGCCGCTCGACGGCGCTTGGGAACCGTTATGCTGCGATCCCCGCCAATTCGAGCCGACCGCAACTCGACCCATGACCCCGATCTTTCGCCTGCGTTCTCTGTCCCGCACGCTTCGCGCCCTCGCCTTTTCGCTCCTCGCCACCTTCCTCCCTGCGTCGCTGGCCGCCGCGCCGCCCGACGCGAAGGGCGGCCACGACGATCCGCTCGTCCAGCGCTTCACCGGTTCCTGGTTGATCGGCTACCGCGTCTCGAACTGGGACCAGACCCGGTTTCCGACCGGCAACGCGATCAAGGACGACAAGTGGGCGTCCTCCACCACGGCCGAGGGTCGCCTGACGCGACTGTTCTACGTGTCGCCGCTCGGCAAGACGCCGCTCGAGGTCTTTCGCAACTACCAGCAGGCGCTGGTCGGCGCCGGCTTCAAGCCGCGCTTCGTCTGCGAACAGAACTGCGACGCGCTGTACTACGCGATGAAGAACACCATCGAGCCGGACGCCGGCCTGACCTACGCGAGCGGCGGACTGGCCGATTTCGGCGGCGGCAACTACAGCCTGGCCGGCGGGCTGACGCGGGCCGCCCAGGGGCGTTTGTGGTACGGCACGCTGGCGCGAAACGGCCAGGACGTCCACGTGCTGCTGTACACCTCCGTCGCCGAGAACGACAGCTCGAACCTCGCGGCGACGTTCCTGCAGATCGTGGAAACGAAGGGCATGCCGACCGGTCAGGTCGCCGTCGACGCGAAGGCGCTCGAGAAGGGCTTGCAGGCCGACGGCAAGATCGCGTTGTACGGGCTGTACTTCGACACCGGCAAGGCGGACGTGAAACCGGAGTCGCAACCCCAGCTGGCCGAGATGGTGAAGCTGTTGCAGGCCGATCCGTCGCTGAAGGTCTACATCGTCGGGCACACCGACAACCAGGGATCGCTCGACAGCAACACGACCCTCTCGCTGCAACGCGCGCAGGCCGTGGTCGCGGCCCTGGTCAAGGAAGGCCGCATCGACGCGAAGCGCCTCGTGGCCCGCGGCGTCGCCAGTCTCGCGCCGCTCGCGAGCAACGCCAGCGACGGCGGCCGGGCGCGCAACCGGCGGGTCGAGCTGGTCGAGCAATAGGACGGCGGTTCGATCGGCGAACACGCGACGCGTCGCACGGCCCCGTCGCCGTCGGCGCGACGTCGCTCGCGCGGCGGGGTCGCGTGTCGCGGTCGGCTGTCTTCGTCGGGGCGATGACCCGGCCGCCTAACGCAGCGGCCGATCGCGGTCGGCGAGACGCCAGGGCGGCGTGACGAGCTCGAGCGTCACGGCGAGGGACGCCACCTGCGGCAGCTGCTTGCGCAGCTTGTCCTCCCGCCAGGCGTCGAAACGCGCCGCGACGACGCTGTTCGAGGTTTCGGCCGTCCAGGCGTGCAGCAGGTGGGCCGCAACCGCCGCGTCGTTGATCTTGCCGAGCTTGTCCTGCAGCGCGGCGAGCGCGTCGCGATAGTCGTCCACCGCCTCGGCGGGGTACAGGCCGGCGAAGAGATCGAGCGCGTAGCGCAGCCGCTTGACCTCGATGCGCAGCCCGTGCCGCGCCACGTCGTCGAGGCAGGCGATGCGCCGCGCCAGCGGCACGATGCGGTCCATCTGCCGCCCGAGCCAACGCGGGGCCCGCTTCGCCAGGGTCGCCCGGTCTTTCGCGGCTGCGCGCTCGAGCCGGACGATCGCGCGCTCGACCGCGATCGTCACCGCACCGAACTCGCCGGCGTCGAGGTGACGCATCAACGCCGCATGGGCCTCGATCCGACGGCTCGCCGCGACGTCGCGCAAGGCCACCATCGCGCGCCTGCCTTCGTCGTCGATCGCGACCTGGCGTTCGACGTGGGCCAGCGTGACGGTCGCGAAGACGTCCTGGTCGCGCGCGTCGCCGAACGCGCGACCCACGCCGCCCAGTCGCCTGGACAGCAGTCGCTCGCGGCGATCGTCGACCACCGGCTCGAAGGTGCGCAACGCGCTGCGCATACGACGGACCGCGATGCGCGCCTGATGGACGAACTCAAGCTTCGCGTCGATGTCGCCGCCGATCTCGAACAGCGCGTGCGCGTTGGCGAGCAACGTGCGATTGCCGGCGGCGAGCACGTGGGCGAGATGTTCGTGCGGCGTGTCGTGCGGCCGGGCGACGGGCAGTTCGACGCGGTGGGCTTCGAGGCGACCGTCGCCGACCAGCAGCCGGTGACCACGCTCCGCCTTGCTGTCGGCCAGCGGGATCAGCGGCAGGTCCTTCGCGAGCCGGGCGGCGAAGCGCAGCAGGTCGGGCGTCGGACCGCGCTTGACCTCGATCTCGACTTCGCAAATCGGCAGCGCACGGGCGGCCTTGCCGCGCCCCGCCCGAACCTCGCCGACGTCGAACGCGAACTCGACCGTGCTGCCGTCGAGCTCGATGCCTTTCGTCTCGCGGCGAAACACCGTCGAGAACACCGGGCGCAGCCGCGCACCGACCTCGGGACCGAGCGCGGCGAGCGGCGTGTCGGCGAGCAAGGCCAGTTCCAGCGCCGGCCCGGCCACGTTGCTCTCCCATTCGCCGCGCGTGCTGAGCGCCCGCTCGTCGTCTCCGGCGACTTTCAGCGTCTGCACCCAGCGCCCCTCGCTGTGCCGCAGCCGCAAGGCCATGCGCCGCGCGGCGAGCAGCCCGTCGGCCGTATCGAAGTAACGGCTCTCGACCTCGCTCGCGGCCGGTCCGGCATGGTCGCCCAGCAGCGGGTGACGCCACAACCGCTCGGCGCTCGACGGCGGCACGAAGAGCTTCAGCTCGATCTCGCGCGGTGCGTTCCCTTCGTCTGTCGTCACGGCGCCCGACCGTTCTTCATCGATGCTGCGGTCCATCGCATTCTCCTGTTTTCCGTCGAGCCGGGCACGACGCTTCGCCGTCCTTCGCGCGGCACCGTCGGACCACGCGAAGGCCCGCGCGGTTCGGCGCTACGATCGCGTCTCTGCAACCTGCCGCCCGCTTGCGATGGAACTGATCTGGCCCACCGTCGATCGTCTCGAAGGATTGCGTCGTGCACTGCTGCGCGGCTGGTCGCCCGACAGCCAGCGCGGCGAGGACGCGGCGCGGGCCGAGCTGGCGCTGATCGACGCCGATCGTGCGGCCTACGTCGCGGCGCAGGTGGACCGCGCGGCGAGCGGACCGCCGATCGTGCTGCCGAACGGCGCCACGGCGCCGCGGCTGCCGGGCTTTCGCCGCTGGATGTGGGATGGCGACTTCTGCGGCATCATCGGCCTGCGCTGGCAGCCGGGCACGACCGAGCTGCCGCCCTACTGTCTCGGGCATGTCGGCTATTCGGTCGTGCCGTGGAAGCAGCGCCGCGGCCATGCCACCGCGGCGCTCGGGAGGATGCTGGGCGACGCGCGCGACGAAGGACTGCCGTCGATCACCGTCACGACGACGGTCCGCAACCTCGCTTCGCGCCGCGTCATCGAAGCCAACGGCGGCGTGCTGGTCGAGGCGTTCGACCAGCCGGTCGAGCACGGCGGCGCGGCGAGCCTGCGCTTTCGCATCGACCTCGCGCCGAGCCGACGACCGTGACCCGCATCGGACTGATCTCGGACACCCACGGCCTGCTGCGACCGGAAGCGCTCGACTTCCTCGGCGGCTGCGACCGCATCGTCCATGCCGGCGACGTCTGCGATGCCGGCGTGCTCGACGCGCTCGCCGCCGTCGCCCCGGTCGTCGCGGTGCGCGGCAACAACGACCGCGGCGCGTGGGCCGAGACCGTCCCGGTCGAGACGACCGTGCGGATCGAGGACGTGTCGTTGCTCGTCGTGCACGATGTGGCGGACCTCGCGGGCCGGGTCATCGGCCGCGACGTGGCCGTCGTCGTGCACGGTCACTCGCACAAGCCGACGGTGGTCGAACGCGACGGACGCACCTGGGTCAATCCCGGCAGCGCCGGGCCGCGACGCTTCCGCCTGCCGATCTCGATCGGCGAACTGATCGTCGACGGCGCACGCTTCGAGGCGCGGCTCGTCACGCTCGTCGCATGAACGCCGCGCTCCGCATCCGCGCGTCGCGCCCGACGACATCGAAGCGGTCGTGGCGCTGTCGCGCGCCGCCGGGACGCGGCCGTGGAACGATCCGCACCGCGACATCGCGCGGACGGCGACGACCCGTCCCGAGCCGTTCCCGGTCGGCACGATCGACGACGCGATCGTCGCGACCGCGATGGTCGGCTACGACGGTCATCGCAGGTGGGTCGACCATCTCGCGGTCGACGAGGTACGGCGTCGTCGCGCTCGTGCGCGGCGCCCGATGCACGAGACCGAGCGCCTGCTGCCGGGGCTCGGCTGTCCGAGGCTCGACCTTCAGCTGGGCGCGACGCCGCTGGTCAGCGGCAGCGCCGACTTCAGCAAGGCCAGCTGCGAGACCAACGACGAGAACACGATCGTCGTCCACGGCGACCGGCGCGGCGCCGACATCTACTTCTGCGAGTACCTGCGGCTCTGCAACCACGACGCGCGTTCCGCGAAGCGGTCGGGCGCTACGTCGCGCAGCACGAGCGGCGGACCCCGACACGGGGACACCGCGATGCCTGATCGACGACGATCGGTGGATGGACGACTATTTCGCTGCCGAGGATCCGAGCGCCCGCTGCCTGCGGTGCGTGTACTCGGGATCGATGGCGACCTGAACGACGAACCCAGGAGGCTTCACGAATGGCAACGATGACCCACGCGCTCAACTGGTTCGAGATACCGGTCGACGACTTCGACCGCGCGAAGATGTTCTACGGCCGCCTCTTCGACTGCGACTTGCCCGAAGTGCGGATGGGCGCGAGCCGCATGAGCCTGCTGCCGTGCGACCGCGGCGAGGGCGGCGTCGGCGGTGCGATCGTCGAGACCGAGGACTTCCTGCCGTCGAGGACGGGCACGCTGGTCTACCTGAATGGCGGCGACGACCTGTCGGTCGCGTTGCGGCGGGTCGACGATGCCGGGGGCAAGGTGCTGCAGGACAAGACGCGGATCGCGCCGGAGCTGGGCTTCTTCGCGACCTTCCTCGACAGCGAAGGCAACAAGGTGGCGCTGCATTCGATGGGTTGAATGCGGGCGGACCGCCGGTGCGGTTCGCAGACGGTCGTCGAAGCGCGTCACGGGCTTGGCTGTTTTCCCGAGACGGGGGTCTAGATGATGCATCCGGTCGCGACGACCCGCGCTTCAGACCAGCAGCAAAGCCTCGCTGCGCAGCCTGCCGCGGCGGCTACTGCAACGTATTGCTCAGGTCGCCCATCGCGGGCTGGCCGTTCGCCTTCGACGCGTTGTCCCGCGTCGCGATACCCGCCGGCGTTGGCAATCCCCAGCGCCGCGCGTTGGAGCGCAGGATCGACGCCGTGTCGTACGGCGTGCGATCGAAGAAGCCCGGCTCGACGAGCGGCAGGACGACGATCGCCGGGATGCGCGTGCCGGGCCCGAGTCGGTCGCCCTGCGGCGGCGTGACGTGGTCCCGGACGCCGCAGAACTCGTCGTAGGTGATGACCGGGGAGCGCCGTTCGAAGGCAAGCGCGCCGACCGGCCGAGACTCGACGACGGCGCGAACGCGGACATCGTGGCCTTCCTGAAGACGCTTTCGACGCGGACGTCGCCCCACCTTCGAGCGCGCGAAACGACACTCCGCACGGCGTCGTTGCCGGGGCCGCCGGTCCCTCCTAAGATCCGCTCGTCTCCGTCTTGCGGCGCCGCGCGGCCGCGCCCCGCAATGCCCGCGTACCACTTAACGAAGGCACCATGTCGCTCATCGCCACCGTCGCCGTCCTGCTGATCGCCGCCCTGCACGCCTGGTTCATGGTGCTCGAGATGTTCCTCTGGACCAGCCCGAAGGGACAGAAGACCTTCGGCTTGACGCCGGAGTTCGCGGAGGCGACGAAGACGCTGGCCGCCAACCAGGGGCTCTACAACGGCTTCCTCGTCGCCGGCCTGCTGTGGGGCGTGATCGATGCCTGGTCGGTGGCGACCGCTCCGAGCGGTTTCGCGATCGAGTGCTTCTTCCTGGGCTGCGTGATCGTCGCCGGCCTGTACGGCGCGGCGACGGTGGGCCGCAGGATCCTCTACGTGCAGGCCATCCCGGCCGCCATCGCGCTTGCGCTGGTGGTCCTCACCGCCTGAGCGTCCGCCTCACTGCAGCACGTCCGCGCCCTTCGGCGGCGTGAACACGAAGGTCGACGCGTCGACCTTCGGATTGCGCTCGACGTCGGCGAACTCGAGCATCGTGATCTGGCCGAGCGCATCGCGCAGTTCCATCGCCGCGAGCTCGCCGTTGCGAAAGCCGATCGAGATCTTCTCGAACGTCGTGTCCCTGCCTTTCGGACTGGCCTCGAGCCAGGCGATGCCGCCCCGCACGCCGGTATCGCGGAGCGAAAAGTTGCGCTCGATGTCGTTACTGCCGAACAGGATCGCGGCGGGCGTGCTGCCGAGCGCGTCGCCGAGCTTTCGCACGGTGACCTGGTTCAGGTCCCTGTCGTAGATCGACAGTTTCTCGCCGTCGGCGACCAGCACCTGGTCGAACGGCTTGGTGTAGGTCCAGCGAAAACGTCCCGGCCGCGCGAACACGAAGTCGCCGCTGGTCGGCTGCGATTGCTTGCGTGTGCTCGACACGATGCGCTGCGTGAAGGTGCCGCGCGCGGCCCTGGTCTGCGTCACGAAGGCGTGGAGGTCGTCGAGGGCGTCGGCGCGGGCGTCGACCAGCGACAGGCCGAGCAGCAGTCCCGCGACGACGACGCGTCGGCACAGCGAACCGCTGCGCGAACGTCGATCGGACAGGACACGGACGCCGCGGATGGCGGCGCCTCGAGCGACGGCGGAACCCGGTTCCATCACCGGCCAGCGCGCGCGAGTCGCGCGGCACGACGAACGGGCGACGACACCGGACCGGGGCGGGCGGCGCGACATCGCCG
>CAHJXF010000131.1 GCA_903644065.1 Betaproteobacteria bacterium | reverse complement strand
AGCCGCGCCTTTTCGGCCGCCGGCAATTCGGCGCCGCCGAGCCGGAAATCGCGCAACGCGTTGTCCACGACGCGGCGTCGCGATGCCGTCAGGCCGACGAACCCGGGCGCGGCCTCGATGGCGCGATAGCGGTCGAACAGCGCCTGGTTCTGCGACAGGCCGGTCCAGAACTCGGTGACGCGCGGCAGGCAGGCGTTGTACGCCGCACGCAGTTCGGGGGTGTCGACGACCGCGCTCAGGTGCGACACCGCCGACCACGCGTGGCCGAGCCGCTCGGTCGACGCTTCGAACGGCTCGACGAACGACGACCACGAGTTCGCGTCGGGGTCCGCCTGCAGGCGGGCGATGGTCTCCTCGGCCTCGGCCAGCGCGGCGTCGATCGCCGGCTCGACGTGGCTCGGCAGGACGGCGTCGTAGCGCACCAGGTCGCCGTCGTCGAGCAGGGGATTGGAAGCGGAGGTGTCATTCATGTGGTCGGCGTCGTGTGGGCCTGGCGGCGTCGTGCCGCGAGGACGGTGTTTTCGAGGAGCATCGCGATCGTCATCGGACCGACGCCGCCCGGGACCGGAGAGAGCCAGCCGGCGACCTCACGGACCGTCGCGTCGACGTCGCCGACCAGCTTGCCGGCGGCGTCGCGATTGATGCCGACGTCGACGACGGCGGCACCCGGCTTGATCATGTCGGCCGTGACGGTCGCTGCGCGTCCGACGGCCGAGACGACGATGTCGCCCGTCCGGACGATCTCCGGCAGGTCGCGGGTGCGGCTATGGCACAGCGTGACCGTGGCGTCGCGGGCCAGCAGCATCAACGCCATCGGCTTGCCCACGGTGTTGCTGCGCCCGATGACGACGGCGTGGCGCCCGGCGATCGGCACGGCCGCCGAGTCGAGCAAGCGCATCACGCCGTACGGCGTGCACGGCAGGAAGCCGATGCCGTCTTCGATGCGCCCGTGGAGCAGCGCACCGGCGGACGACAGGTGGAACCCGTCGACGTCCTTGTCGACGCCGATCGTCTCGAGGACCCGGGCCGGCGACAGGTGCGGCGGCAACGGCATCTGGACCAGGATGCCGTCGATCCCGTCGTCCGCGTTGAAGCGTTCGATGACGTCCAGGAGTCCGGCTTCGGTCACGTCGTCGGGCAAACGGCGCAGCTCGGACCGGATTCCCGCGTCCGCGCATGCCCTGACCTTGTTGCGAACGTAGACCTGCGACGCGGGATCGTCGCCCACCAGGACGACCGCGAGGCCCGGGCGACGCCCGGTGGACGACAGGGCCTCGACGTCGCCGGCCAGGGCGCGGCGCAATGCGGCCGACAACGCGGATCCGTCGAGCAGACGGGCGGGCATGCGGAAATCCGATCGAAACAAGGTGGGGACGAGCGCTCGCCGCTGGAGGCTGGGACGCGGCTGGAGCGCGGCGGGCCGCGAGCTTAGCATGCGCCCGGACGAGGGTCCGCAGTGTCGGCCGGCTTTGCAGTCGCGTCGGCGCGATGTGCGGTCGACATCGGACAGTCGATCCGAATCAGTGCGTTGCACCGCCGGGCACAGCGCTTGCAACCGCTCCTGCCAAGTTCGGGCAATGCCGGCGACGTGGCGCAGCGACAACGTGACGGCTGCGCGCCGCATGCCCGAGACAAGGGTGGGTGGCACTTCGGCCCCGCTTCGGCGGGGTCTTTTTTTCGACGCGCGACGCCCGCGCTAGCCGCGGGTCAGCGCCAGTCGCAGCAGATCGGCGACCGTGCCGGCGTTCAGCTTGTCCATGATGTTGGCGCGATGCGCCTCCACCGTCTTGATGCTGATGCCGAGGTCGTCGGCGATCTGCTTGTTGAGCCGACCGGCGACGATGCACTCGAGCACCTGACGCTCGCGCGCCGTCAGCCGCGACAACAGGCCTTCGCGATCCTTTTCGCGCCGGCGCGTCTCCGCCTCGTCTTCCGCCGTCGCGAGCATGCGTTCGACCGAGGCCCGCAGGTCGGCCTCGTTGAACGGCTTCTCGATGAAGTCGATGGCGCCCTTCTTCATCGTCGCGACCGCCATCGGCACGTCGCCGTGACCGGTGATGAAGAGGATCGGCAGGTTGACGCCACGGGCGACAAGCTGTTCCTGCAGCTCGAGCCCGCTCATGCCCGGCATGCGCACGTCGAGGATCAGGCAGGCCGTACGGTTCGGCTCGTAGTGCGTGAGAAAGTCTTCGGCACGGGCGAAGCACGAGACCTGGTAGCGGTTGGCTTCGAGCAGCCAGCGCAGCGAATCGCGCACGGCCTCGTCGTCGTCGACGACGTACACGAGGCTCGCGGTGCGCTGCGGCTCTCGACGGATTTCGGTGGGAAGGTCGCGAAACATGGCTGCGCATTGTATGCGCAGCCCATCCCGCGATTGCTCAGCGGCCCGTCGACAACGCCGCCTCGTCGATCGCGGCCGCCTTCGAACGGTCGTGCGAGCGCGGCAGCGTGAAGCGGAAGACCGTGCCGCCGGACGGATTGGCCGCAGCCCACAGGCGGCCGCCATGGAACTCGACGATCGAGCGGCAGATGTTGAGGCCCATACCCATCCCTTCGGCTTTCGTGCTGTAGAACGGTTCGAAGAGCTTCTCGTACAGCGCCGGATCGATGCCGTCGCCGCGATCGAAGACCGCGAACTCGACCTGGTCGGCCGCGGGGGCGTTCGACGTCGCGGCGGCATCGTCGTCCACGTTGCGGACCGTGACGACGATCGCGCGCTCGGTGCCCGCCGACCGGTCGCCCATCGCTTCGCAGCCGTTGCGGATCAGATTCAACAGCACCTGCTCGACGAGGATGGGATCGGCGTCGATGTCGGCGATGTCGGGCGGCACCTGCGTGCGGATCGCGATGCGCTTCTTGTAGGCCTCGATCTCGGCGAAGCCCACCGCGTCGTCGACGATCGAGCGGATGCGGCAGCGCAGTCGGCGCGGCTCGCTGCGCTTCACGAACTCGCGGATGCGCCGGATGATGTGGCCGGCCCGCTCGGCCTGCGCGGAGGTCTTCTGCAGCATCGTCAGCAGCTCGACCGGATCGGTCGTGGCGCCGGTGGCGATGTTGCGCCGGACGCGCGCGACGGTGCCCATGCTGTAGTTGCTGATGGCGGTGAGCGGCTGGTTCAACTCGTGCGCCAGCGACGACGCCATCTCGCCCATCGTGATCAGGCGACTGGTGAGCTGGACCTTCTCCTCCTGCTGGCGCTCGCGTTCCTGCGTCTCCTTGCGCGCCGTGATGTCGGTGGCCACCTGCATGCGCACCGGGGACCCGTCGACCCACTGGATCGTTCGCGTCCGCACTTCGAACCAGCGCTGGGCATGCGCGCTGTACACCTCCATCGCCAGCTGGTCGGGTCGCGCGTCGGCGCGTCGCGGCTCGGCGACGGTGGGCGTCGGGCGCGCCTCGCTCAGTTCGCGGTGGCTGCGCGTGTCGTCCCCCAGCAGGTTGCGGTAGTAGCGGTTGGCGAACAGCAGCGGACCCGGTTCGCCGATGTCGTCGGGGCCGGCCGGCCGCTCGATGGCGCACACCGAGACCGCGGCCTCGAGCTCGTCCAGCACGGTGAGGAAGCGCTCTTGCGCGGCGGCCAGTTCCTGTCGTGCGCGCTTGGCCTGCGTGATGTCGGTCATCGACGTCATCCAGCCGCTCTGCACGCCGTCGGCATCGATCAGCGGCGACACGTACATCCGCGTGTCGAGGTCGACGCCGTCGCGCCGCCGCACCCGGACCTCGAGACCCGACGGCGGCGTGTCGCCCGACAGCATGCGGCGCAGGTTCGCCTGGCTGACGTGCTGCAGCTCGCGCGGCCAATAGGGGAACGGCGGGACGGCGCCGAGCAACTCGTGCTCGGCGAAACCCAGCATGCGGCAGAACGCCGGATTGACGTAGGTGATGCGGCCCTGCATGTCGAGCACGCGCATGCCGGTCAGCATCGAGTCCTCCATCGCACGGCGGAACGTGGTCTCGGCCTGCAGCGCGTGCTGCCGCACGCGGCGCTGCGTGATGTCGTGCGCCACCGCGTACAGCAGGCGCTTGTCGCCGCGCGTCTGCAGGTCGGGGTTGAAGTTCCACACCAGCCAGCGGTACTCGATGGTGCCGTCGTCGTTGAAGCGCCGGCAGCGGTTCTCGAAGGCGCTGCCCGCGCCGCCTTCGGTGATGCGGGCGAGCTCGGCGCTGGTGGCGTCGCGATCCTCGGGATGGACCAGGTCCAGCAGCGAAGCGCCCTGCAACGTCTCCGGCTCGCGCCCGAGGATGCGGGCGCAGGCCGGGTTGAGGCGGGCGATGAGGCCGCGATGGTCGATCACGGCCAGGATGTCGAGCGAGAGATTGAATATGCGGTCGCGGGCCGCTTCGGCCTCCTGGCGACCGCGCAGGTGACGCATCTGCGAAAACAGCGTCCAGACGATCAGCAACGACAGCGCGGCGACCGCCCACGCGAGGAACTTGTCGGCCAGCTGGCTGCGGGTGCGGAACGACGAGCCGCGCAGGTACAGGTCGGACAGCGGCGCGGCGAGCGGCAGGCTGAATGCGCCGTCGCGGAAGCCCGCGTCCTGCACGCCGCCGGCGCCGAGCTTGGCGACGAGCGTTCGGCCGGCGCTGTCGACCAGCGTGATGTCGAACTGGGCCGCCGCCTCCTTCGAGATGGCGAAGCGGGCGAGGCTGGCCAGCGACGTGACGGCGACCAGCGTGCCGTCGAAGCGCTCGTGCCGGTACAGAGGCACCTGCAGCTCGACGTACATGTCGCCGTCGGCCGCGGCATAGGGCACCGAATAGCGCGGCTGGCGACGATCGCGAGCCGCTTCGAAGGCGACGCGCGACACCGCGTTCTCGATCGCGTCGCCTTCCTCCCGCGGTCCGCCGTTGAACTGCACGTCGGGCACGACGATGCGCCGCCACATGCGATCGGTGTCGATCCACGCCACGCTCATCAGCTCGGGATGCGCGCGCAGCAGCGTGCGGGCGCTGGCGCGGAACGGGTCGTCCTGGTCCTCGCCGCGATCGAACTCGTGGGCCAGCTCGGTCATCTCGTCCTGGACGGTCAGCAGGCGCGCGCCGATGGCCTGCTGCGTCTCCTGGACGTCGCGGAACAGGGCCTGTCGCTGATGATCGAGCTCGTCCTGGCGCAACGTGTAGAAGACCGCGAGCATCACCGCGACGAACAGCACGATGGCGAACAGCGGCGCGAGCCAGTACCAGCGGGCGAGGACGCGGACGCGTCGCACGGCGGCGTCGCGCACACGATCGAAGACGCGCTCGAACGCGCCGCGATCGCCGCCGGCCGGTGCCACCGCGTCGATCGGCAGGGATTCGGTCCTGGCCGGGCCGGGTGCGGTCGTCGCTTTGTCGAGGATGGGCGGCAAGTCTTGGACTCGGGGCAAGATCGGTGTCGAAGTATCGCAGGCTTCACGCGGTCGAAGCCCGGCCTTCGGTGCCGCCGTCGGCTTGATGGGCCGCCGGCCGTCCTCTACACTCCGCGAGAACATCTGCCGCATGCATCGACCGCGCATTCGTCGAGGCTGCATGCGAACGTCTCGTGGTCGAAATCGTGGCGCTGCGATGCGCTTCGACGCGACCGGGCCGCCGGACGGATGACGAGGAGAGGTTCATGGCTGCCCAGCCCGACCAGCCGGCCGCGAACGACGCCGGCCTCGACGACAGCGATCCCGGCGAGACGCGCGAATGGCTCGATGCGCTGCGGGCGGTGATCGAGCGGGAAGGCCCGGGTCGCGCGCATCAACTGCTGGCGCAACTGATCGACACCGCGCGGCAATACGGCGCGGAGATTCCGTTCTCCGCCAACACGCCGTACATCAACACCATTCCCACCGATCAGGAGGTGCGCAACCCCGGCAACCTCGAGATCGAGGAGCGCCTGCGCTCGATGATGCGCTGGAACGCGATGGCGATCGTGGTACGCGCGAACAAGGGCGAAGGGGACCTCGGCGGTCACATCGCGTCGTTCGCGTCGCTGGCCAACATGCTGGGCGCGGGCTTCAATCATTTCTGGCATGCGCCCACCGCGGACCACGGTGGCGACCTGCTGTACATCCAGGGCCATTCGGCGCCGGGCATCTATGCGCGCGCGTTCCTCGAAGGCCGGCTGACCGAGGAGCAGATCGGCAACTTCCGCCAGGACGTCGACGGCAACGG
Source organism: Betaproteobacteria bacterium (assembly GCA_903644065.1). GTDB lineage: Bacteria > Pseudomonadota > Gammaproteobacteria > Burkholderiales > Burkholderiaceae_D > CAHJXF01. Next base: position 2,720 of record CAHJXF010000131.1, on the reverse strand, counting down.
CGTCACGTCGTATCCGCATCCGAAGCTGATGCCGGACTTCTGGCAGTTCCCCACCGTGTCGATGGGGCTCGGTCCGATCCAGGCCATCTACCAGGCGCGCTTCCTCAAGTACCTCGAGGCACGCGGTATCGCGAAGACGTCCAACCGGAAGATCTGGGTGTTCTGCGGCGACGGCGAGATGGACGAACCCGAGTCGCTCGGCGCCATCAACATGGCCGCCCGCGAGAAGCTCGACAACCTGATCTTCGTCGTCAACTGCAACCTGCAGCGGCTCGACGGTCCGGTGCGCGGCAACGGCAAGATCATCCAGGAGCTCGAGGCCGATTTCCGCGGCACCGGCTGGAACGTCATCAAGGTGATCTGGGGCTCGTACTGGGACCCGCTGCTGGACAAGGACCGGGACGGCACGCTGAAGCGGATCATGATGGACACCGTCGACGGCGAATACCAGAACTACAAGGCGAACGACGGCGCATACGTCCGCAAGAACTTCTTCGGCAAGAATCCGAAGACGCTCGAGATGGTCGCGAAGATGACCGACGAGGACATCTGGCGGCTCAATCGCGGCGGCCACGATCCCCACAAGGTGTACGCCGCCTATCACGCCGCGGTCAACACGGTCGGCAAGCCCACCGTGATCCTCGCCAAGACCGTCAAGGGCTTCGGCATGGGCAAGATCGGCGAGGGCAAGAACACCACGCACCAGCAGAAGAAGATGACGGACGACGCCGTGCGCGAGTTCCGCGACCGCTTCAGCCTGCCGATCCCCGACGACCAGTTGCACGACGTGCCGTTCATCCGGCCGAACCCGGACAGCGCCGAGATCAAGTACCTGCAGGAGCGGCGCGCCGCGCTCGGCGGCTACCTGCCGCAACGCCGCGCGAAAGCCGACGAGTCGTTCACCACGCCGCCGCTGTCGGCCTTCGAGGCGGTGACCAACGCGACGGCCGAAGGTCGCGAGATGTCGACGACGATGGCCTTCGTGCGCATCCTCACGGCCCTGTTGCGCGACAAGCAGCTCGGTCCGCGCGTGGTGCCGATCATCCCCGACGAGGCGCGCACCTTCGGCATGGAAGGCATGTTCCGCCAGCTCGGCATCTTCAGCCAGCAGGGGCAGTTGTACGAGCCGGTCGACCGCGACCAGGTGTCGTACTACAAGGAAGACAAGGCGGGTCAGATCCTCGAGGAAGGCATCAACGAGGCGGGTGCGATGAGCTCGTGGATCGCGGCGGCGACGTCGTATTCGACGAACAACCGCATCATGATTCCGTTCTACATCTACTACTCGATGTTCGGCTTCCAGCGCATCGGCGACCTCGCCTGGGCCGCGGGCGACATGCAGGCGCGCGGCTTCCTGCTCGGCGGCACCGCCGGTCGCACGACGCTGAACGGCGAAGGCCTGCAGCACCAGGACGGGCACTCGCACATCCTGTCGGCGACGATTCCCAACTGCGTGTCGTACGACCCGACGTTCGCGTACGAACTCGCGGTGATCGTGCAGGACGGGCTGAAGCGGATGATCGAGCAGCAGGAGAACGTCTACTACTACATCACGCTGATGAACGAGAACTACCCGCACCCCGGCCTCAAGTCGGGGCAGGAGGAGGGGATCCTCAAGGGCATGTACCTGTTCTCGCGCGGCGCCGCGGCCAACCCCATGCGCGTGCAGCTGCTCGGGTCGGGCACCATCCTGCGCGAAGTCATCGCGGGCGCCGAACTGCTTGAGCAGGACTGGGGCGTCGCGGCCGACGTGTGGAGCTGTCCGAGCTTCACCGAGCTCGCGCGCGAGGGGACGGAGATCGCGCGCGACGACCTGCTCGATCCCGCGACCGAGGGCAGGCGGGCGTACGTGACGCAGCAGCTCGACAAGACCGTGGGTCCGATCGTCGCGTCGACCGACTACATGAAGCTGTACGCCGAGCAGATCCGCGCGTTCGTGCCGAAGGGTCGGACCTATCGCGTGCTCGGCACCGACGGCTTCGGTCGCTCCGACACCCGGGCCAAGCTGCGCGCCCACTTCGAGGTCGATCGCCACTTCGTCGTGATCGCGGCATTGAAGGCGTTGGCCGACGACGGTGCGGTGCCGGCGACGAAGGTCGCCGAGGCGATCGACCGGTACGGCATCGACGCGAAGAAGGCGCGGCCGGCGACGGCCTGACCGCGTGACCCGCCATGTCGGTCCGTCCCGCCTGTCGTCGATGGATTGATCGCGGCGTCGAATCGGTCAGCTCGCCGCCCGCCTCGCCCCGGGCATCCCGCTGATCCGGGCGATCCGCTTTCGTCCGTCCTCCCGCAGGAAGGACCTCGTCCAATTCCACCCAGCCCTCTCCAAGCCGGAGAGGGCGTGAACGGAGCTTCGCCGTGGCAATGATCGAACTGAAGGTCCCCGACATCGGCGACTTCAAGGACGTCGAAGTGATCGAGGTGCTGGTCCGGCCCGGGGACACGGTGACGGCCGAGCAATCGCTGATCACGATCGAGAGCGACAAGGCTTCGATGGAGATTCCGTCGTCGGGGGCGGGCGTCGTCCGGGAGCTGAGGGTCAAGGTCGGCGACAAGATCAACCAGGGCACGGTGATCGCCACGGCCGACGCCGACGCTCCGGCGGCTGCGGCTGCGGCTGCGGTGCCAACGTCGACGCCGGTGCCGATGCCGACGTCGACGGGCGGTGCTTCTCTGCCCTCCGAGGCCACGCCGGCGCCGGAGGCGGCGGTCCGGGC
>CAHJXF010000130.1 GCA_903644065.1 Betaproteobacteria bacterium | reverse complement strand
GGCGGCCGATCGGGCGGCGGCCGGTCGCCGTGCGCCGCGCCCGCCTCGCAGAGCGAGGTCCACAGCAGTTGCCGCTCGGTCTCGCGAGCGGCGCGTTCCGCTTCCTCGCTCGAATGCTCGCCGAACAGGTCGAGCTTCGCGCGCCAGTCGATGTCGCGTCCGCCCCACCAGCCCGCCGTGGTGGGCAGGTCGTGCGTGGTGGTGACGGCGAGCGCGCCGGGCGACCAGTCGTACGGCGGCCGGAACGGCTGCCCCGGCACGTGCCACAGGCGCTCGAACCACAGCACGCGAATACCCATCAGCCCCGCGCCGGCGAGACGCTCCGGCAAGCCTTCCGGCACCGTGCCGAGATCTTCGCCGATGACGATCGCGCGATGACGCCACGACTCGAGCGCGACCAGTCGCAACAGGTCGTCGAACGGATAGCGCAGATAGGCGCCGTCGCCGGCATCGGCGCCGTCGGGCACCAGCCACAGCCGCGTCAGGCCGAGCACGTGATCGATGCGGATGCCACCCGCGTGCGCGAACGCCGAGCGCAGCATCGCGATCCACGGCTCGAAGCCGCCCTGCTTCAACGCCCGCGGCGAGAAGGCGGCCAGGCCCCACGACTGGCCGAGCGCGTTCAGCAGGTCGGGCGGCGCGCCGATCGACAGGCCGATGAGCATGTCGCGCGGCCGGCTCCAGGTCTGGCTGCCGCCGCCGTCCGCGCCGACCGCGAGGTCGGCCACGATGCCGATCGCCATGCCGGCCGTGCGGGCCGCCTGCTGCGCCGCGTGCAGTTGACGCGACGCCTGCCACTGCAGGAAGGCGTGGAAGGTCACGTCGTCCGCGTGCTTCGCGGCGAACGCGGCGACCGCGTCGCCGTGCGGGTCGCGGTAGGGCAGCGGCCAGGCCTTCCAGCCGCTGACCATGGCGGGGTCGTCGGCCGACAGCGTCGCGTGCAGCGCCTCGAAGCGCGCATGGGCCTCGAGCACGTCGCCGCCCTGCGCGCGAAACGCATCGAGCTCCGTCAACAACACGCGAGCCGCTTCGTCGGCGCCGCTCATCAACCGCGTGAACAGGTGACGCAGCACGGCCAGGCGCAGCTTCGAAGCGGCTGGCCAGTCGACCAGCGCGTCCCGCGCCCGGGCCGCCATCTCGTCGCGCAGGCCGAGCACGTCGAGCGCCTCGTCGAACGCCGCGTCGCCCAGCACGCCGCGGGGGTCGACGTGCAGCACGTTGGTCAACAGGCGGCTCGACGGCCCGTAGGGGCTGAAGCGGTGCAGGTCGGCCGAGAACATCGCATGCACCGGACTGATGGCGAGCGCCGACGCGCCGTGCCGCGCCGCGCGCTCGACCAGCACGCGAAGCGCGCCGTAGTGGCCGAGGCCGCCGTCGCGGTCCTGCGCGAGGCTGTAGATCTGCGCGGCGAGTCCCCACGGGCGCTCGCCGCGGTCGCGACCCTGGTCGGCCAGCGCTTCCTCGACCGAGAAGCAGCGCGTGGGCGCCACCGCCAGCGTGATCGTCGCCCCGTCGCACGCCAGGCGGTGGTAGCCGAAGCGGTCGATGGCGTCGACGATCGACGGACCGTCGTCGGCGAAGCGGCCGTGCCGCTCCTCGCCGTCCTCGAGCACCAGGCGATAGTCCCGACCCGCGAAGCGCGCGCCGGACGGCAGCGCGATCGGCGCGTGGACCGGCGCGGTCACGAGGGGCGGCAGCGCGTCGCCGCCTTGTCCGAGACTTTCGGCGGCCAGCCGGGTGCGGCTGGCGAGGATCTCGTCCATCGTGGCCGCCCGCAGGTCGAGCGCGTGCAGCAGTTCCCGAAGCGTGCGGCCGGCCACGGTCCGCACCACGCCGCGGAAGTCCTGCCACACGGTCGTGATGCCGGCTTCCTCGGCCAGTCCGCGCAACGCGGTGGCCATCGCCTCTTCCTCGACCGCGTGGGCCTCGTCGGTCGCCTGCATCGAGGCCGCGCTGCGCGTATCGCTCATGCGGCTCCGCTCGACGGCCGCACCGTCCGCGGCACGGGCAGTCCGTTCATCGGGCCGCCTCGATCAACGCCCACGTCGAGTGGCCGGGCAGGCAGTCCTCGGGGTCGTCCGGAGAGATCGCGGGCACCGCGTGGACCAGCGTGCCGCGCAACTGGAAGCGATGCGGCGGAATGGACACCGACCGGGCGGCGAGATTGACCGCGATCGTCAGCACCGAGCCGTCGCCCATGTGCCAGCGCGCGATCACCGCGGCCGGGCCGACCGCCTCGGCGCCCAGCGAGCGGGCCCCCTCGAGACGCGGCACGATGTGCTCGCGGCGCAGCGCGATGAGGCGCTGCGTGCGGGCGACGGCCGGCGTCGACAGCGACGATGGCGAGCCGTCGGTCGCGAGGCCGGTCAGCTCCGGCCGCGAGCCGTGGAAGGTGTCCGGGTGGTTGGGGTCGGGGATCGTGTGGCGCACCGCCGGGTCGGCGAACGCCTTCGCGCCGGCGAACTCGCCGCGCCGCCCCTCGCGCACGGCCTCGGCGAGCTCTTCGTCAGGATAGCTGGTGAAGAACAGGAACGGCTGCTCGGACCCGAGCTCCTCGCCCATGAACAGCAGCGGGATCTGCGGCGTCAGCAGCAGCAACGCGTAGGCCGCCTCCATCGCCGCCGGGTCGGCGAGCTTGACGAGGCGTTCCCCGAACGCGCGATTGCCGATCTGGTCGTGGTTCTGCAGGAACATCACGAACGCGGTGGGCGGCAGGTCCTTGCTCGGCTCGCCGCGCCGCACGCCCTTCCGGAAGATCGACGGCTGCCCCTGGTAGACGAAGCCTTCGGACAGGCAGCGCGCCAGCTTGTCGGCCGGCGCGTCGGCGAAGTCGACGTAGTAGCTGTCGGTCTCGCCGGTCAGCAGCACGTGCAGCACGTGGTGCGCGTCGTCGTTCCATTGCGCGTCGTAGCCGTGGTGCGGCCCGAGCAGATGCGCGGCGTTGCCCTCGTGCTCGACCACCAGGTGGATGTGGCGCTCGGCGTCGACCGCGTCCTTGACGAAGTCGGACAGCTCCTTCAGCCAGTCCTGCGGCACGATGGAATGCGTCGCGTCGAGCCGGAGGCCGTCGAAGCGGTACTCCTGCAGCCAGTAGATGGCGTTCTCGCAGAAGTAGCTGCGGACCTCCTGGCGGCGGAAATCGATGGCGCGTCCCCACGGGGTCTTGATGTCGTCGCGAAAGAACGCGTCGGCGTAGAGACCGATGTAGTTGCCGTCGGGCCCGAAGTGGTTGTAGACGACGTCGAGGAAGACCATCAGCCCGTGGCCGTGCGCCGCGTCGACCAGCGTCTTCAGGTCCTCGGGCGTGCCGTAGCTGGCGTCGGGCGCGAACGGCAGCACGCCGTCGTAGCCCCAGTTGCGCGGCCCGGCGAAGTCGGCGACCGGCATCAGTTCGATCGCCGTGATGCCGAGCGCGACGAGGCGCGGCAGCAACGCCTGGACGCCGGCGAAGCCGCCGCACAGGCCGACGTGGACCTCGTAGATCACGGTCTCGCACCACGGCCGGCCGCGCCAGTCGTCGTGGGTCCACAAGAAGGCCTCGGGGTCGACGACGATGCTGGCGTCGTGGACGTCGCCGGCCTGCGCGCGCGACGCGGGGTCGGGGACCATCATCCCGTCGCCGTCGAGCGGCTCGAAACGGTAGCGGTAGTGCACGCCGGGTCCGGACTCGATCTCGAGCTCGAACCAGCCTTCGCCTTCCCGCATCATCGCGTGCTCGACACCGCCGTCGAGGCACAGCGTGACCGTCCTGCACGACGGCGCCCAGAGGCGGAAACGGGTGCGGGCCGGCGTGACGAGCTCGGCGCCGAACGGCAGCCGGCGGCGATGGCGCAGCGTCATGCGAGCTCCAGCGCCGGACGGCCGACCAGCAGCATGCAACTGTGCGCCGCGACGTTCAGCGACGGCGCATCGAGCCGCAGCTCGGGATGGTCGGGCCGCGCGCTGTCGAGCGCCAGGGTCCAGTCGATCGCCGGCGTCGGCAGCGCGAAGTCGTGGCTCTGCGACGCGCCGTTGAACAGCAGCAGGGTGGCTTCGAGGCCACCGTCGTCGCAGGCGCACAGGCGCCGGCAGGCGAGCAGCCGGCCTTCGGTGAATTTCCAAGCGTCTTCGGTCATGCGGGTCCCTTTCTCGTCGAACCAGCCGATGTCGTTCAAGCCGCCGCCGAGATCCGACAGGCCGTTCATGAAGTAGTTGGCGCGCAGCGAGGCGTGCTTCGCCCGCAACGCGATGAGCCGCGCGCTGAACGCGGCGAGCGCCCTACCATCGGCGCTGTCCGCGACCGACCAGTCGAGCCACGAGATGTCGCTGTCCTGGCAGTAAGCGTTGTTGTTGCCGATCTGGGTGCGACCGAACTCGTCGCCGCCCAGGATCATCGGCGTGCCGTGCGAACACAGCAGCGTCATCAGCATCGAGCGATGCACCTTCGCGCGCGTGGCGACGATGCCGGGGTCGTCGGCCGGTCCTTCGGCGCCCCAGTTGAAGCTGTGGTTGTCGTCCGCGCCGTCGCGATTGCCTTCCTGGTTGGCGTCGTTGTGCTTGGCGTTGTACGACACCAGGTCGGCCATCGTGAAGCCGTCGTGCGCGGTGATGAAGTTGACGGACGCCCACGGTCGGCGGTGCTGGTGATCGAACAAGTCCGCCGAGCCGTGCACGCGGGCCGCGAGCGCGCCGCGCTGTCCGGCGTCGCCTTTCCAGAAGCGGCGCACGTCGTCGCGGTAGCGGCCGTTCCACTCGGCGATGCCGGGCGGGTGATTGCCGAGCTGGTAGCCGCCGGGGCCGATGTCCCACGGCTCGGAGATCAGGTGCACGCGGGCCAGCGTCGGGTCCTGGCGCAACGCGTCGAAGAAGCCGCCGTTCGGATCGAAGCCGTTCGCCTCGCGACCCAAGGTGACCCCGAGGTCGAAGCGGAAGCCGTCGACGTGGAACTCCTGCACCCAGTAGCGCAGCGAATCGAGGATCAGCTGGATCACGCGCGGATGTGCGGTGTTAACGGTGTTGCCGCAGCCGGTGTCGTTGATGCAGTGGCGCGGGTTGTCGGCCCGCAGACGGTAGTAGCTGGCGTTGTCGATGCCGCGCAGCGAGAGGGTGGGACCGAGTTCGCTTTCCTCGCAGGTGTGGTTGTAGACCACGTCGAGGATCACCTGGATGCCGGCCGCGTGCAGCCGCTTGACGGCGAGCCGCATCTCGTTCAGTTCGCCGGTCGCGAGGTACTGCGGCTCGGGCGCGAAAAAGGCCAGCGTGTTGTAGCCCCAGTAGTTGCGCAGCTGCTGCTCGACGAGGCGGCGGTCCTGCAGGAAGGCGTGCACCGGCAGCAGCTCGATCGCGGTCACGCCGAGCCTGACGAGGTGGTCGATGGTGGCCGGATCGGCCAGCGCCGCGAACGAGCCGCGCTCGTCGGCGCGGATGCGTTCGTTGCGGATCGTCAGGCCGCGGACGTGCGCTTCGTAGATCACGCTTCGCTGCAGCGGCGTGGTCGGCGCCCGCTCGGCGCCCCAGCGGAAGACGTCTGCGACGACCACGCCCTTCGGCATCGCGGCGGCCGAGTCGCGGCGGTCGAACGACAGGTCGGCGCGCGGCGAATGGAGCCGGTAACCGAACAGCGCGTCGGTCCACTTGACCTGGCCCGCGAGCTTCTTCGCGTACGGGTCGAGCAGCAGCTTGTGCGGGTTGAAGCGATGACCCTCGTCGGGTCGATACGGTCCGTGCGCGCGATAGCCGTAGAGCTGTCCCGCGCCGACGGTGGGCAGCCACCCGTGCCAGATCTCGTCGGTGCACTCGGGCAGTTCGTAGCGCGCGATCTCGCGGCGTCCGTTGGGATCGAACAGGCACAGCTCGATGCGCTCGGCATGCGCCGAGAAGATCGCGAAGTTGGTGCCTTCGTCGTCGACCGTCGCGCCGAGCGGGTACGGCTGGCCCGGCTCGATGCCGTCCGGCGGGTGCCACATCACTGTTCCCCTGGCTAGACGATGGTCGCGCTGGTGAGGTCGGGCATCGCGTCGGCGGTCGCGTCCGCGACGCTGTCGACGGCGTCGTCGCTGCGGTCGCCGCTGGCAGCCATGCTCGTGGCGACGCTCGCGACGGTGGACCCACCGGTCGCAGCGGGCTCGAGGATCAGCACGCCGAGCGGCGGCAGCGTCAGCGAGACCGACGCCGGCAGGCCGTGCAACGCCTTGTCCACCGCACGTACCGTGCCCTGGTTACCCACGCCCGAGCCGCCGTACGTGCCGGCGTCGCTGTTCAGGCTCTCGGTCCAGTCGCCGGCATGCGGCATGCCGATCCGGTAGTCGCGGCGCACCACCGGCGTCATGTTGACGACCACCACCGCGACGTCCGCATCGTCGTGCCCCGAACGACGGAACGCGAACACGCTGTTGATGCGATCGTCGCCCACGATCCACGCGAAGCCGGACGGATCGCTGTCCTTCTCGTGCAACGCCTTCGACGCGACATAGCGATGGTTGAGGTCGCGCAGCAGGTGCTGCAGTCCCTTGTGGCGCGGCTGGTCGAGCAGGTTCCAGTCGGGCGAGCCGTCGTGGTTCCACTCCTTGTAGTCGGCGAGCTCGCAACCCATGAACAGCAGCTTCTTGCCCGGATGGGTCCACATGAACGCGAGGTAGGCGCGCAGGTTGGCGTGCTTCTGCCAGTCGTCGCCCGGCATCTTGTTGATCAGCGAGCCCTTGCCGTGCACCACCTCGTCGTGGGAGATCGGCAGCACGAACTTCTCCGAGTACGCGTAGACCATCCCGAAGGTCATGTCGTCGTGATGCCACTGGCGGCTGATCGGGTCTTCCTCGACGTAGCGCAGCGTGTCGTGCATCCACCCCATGTTCCACTTGTAGTGGAAGCCGAGGCCGCCGGCCGCGACCGGCGCCGTGACGCCGGGCCACGCCGTCGACTCTTCGGCGATCATCATCGCGCCCGGGCAGCGCTCGCGGACCACGACGTTGAGTTCCTTCAGGAAGGCGACGGCCTCGAGGTTCTCGCGGCCACCGTGGATGTTGGGCACCCACTCGCCGTGCTTGCGGCTGTAGTCGCGATACAGCATCGACGCCACCGCGTCGACCCGGAGGCCGTCGACGTGATAGCGCTCGAGCCATTCGAGCGCCGACGCGATCAGGAAGCCGCGGACCTCGTTGCGGCCGAAGTTGTAGATCAGCGTGTTCCAGTCCTGATGGAAGCCTTCGCGCGGATCGGCGTGCTCGTACAGCGCGCTGCCGTCGAACCGGGCGAGGCCGTGCGCATCGCTCGGGAAATGCGCGGGCACCCAGTCGAGGATCACGCCGAGCGACGCCGCGTGACAGCGATCGACGAAGAGGGCGAAGTCGGCCGGCGTGCCGAAGCGCGCCGTGGGGGCGAACAGGCCGAGCGGCTGGTAACCCCATGACCCGCCGAACGGATGCTCCATCACCGGCAGGAACTCGAGATGCGTGAAGCCCATCGACTTCGCGTACGGGATGAGGCGCTCGCTCAGCTCGTGCCAGTCGAAGCTGCGCCCGCCTTCCTCCATGTGCCGCAGCCACGAACCCGCGTGCACCTCGTACACGGCGAGCGGCGCGTCGGGTGCGTGGCGCGCGGTGCGGGCCTGCATCCACGCGTCGTCGGTCCACGCGAACGGCGCGGCGTCGGCGACGCGGGACGCGGTGCCGGGCGGCAGGTCGGTGGCCAGGGCGACCGGGTCGGCCTTCAGCGGCAGCAGCTCGCCGTGCGCGCCGACGATCTCGTACTGGTAGCGTTCACCGGCGGCGAGGGCGGGGATGAACAGTTCCCACACGCCGCCTTCGATGCGATGGCGCATGCCGTGCCGTCGCCCGTCCCAGCCGTTGAAGTCGCCGACCACCGACACCCGCTGCGCGTTGGGCGCCCACACGGCGAAGCGCGCGCCGTCGACCGACTGCAACGTATGCGCCTGCCCGCCCAGGCGGTCGCCGAGCTGGTGATGGCGGCCCTCGGCGATCAGGTGCAGGTCCAGTTCGCCGAGCAGCGGGCCGAACGCATACGGATCGTCGACATCCTGCACGGTGGTGCCCCCGTCGCCGGTCGGCCACGTGATGCGCAGGCGGTACGGTGGCCGGCTGCTCTCGGGCAGCGTCGCGACGCGGCCTTCGAAGAGACCGTCGCCGTGGATGCGCGTCAGCGTACCGAGCGAGCGATCGGCGTCGTCGGCCGCGATGACCTCGACCGCGAGGGCCGACGGCAGCAGGGCGCGCACGACATCGCCGCCGTCGACGCGATGCGGGCCGAGGACGCCGAACGGATCGCCGTGCCGCGCGGTCAGCAGGCGCTCGATCTCCGGGCCCGGGATGGTCGGCGCGGCGATCGCTTCGACCGCGTCGGCAGCGCGCGGGCCTTCGAGACCGTGCGGGTCGACGACCGTCGCGCTGGCTGCAGTCGAGTTGCCCGCAGCGGGATCTTCCCGCTCGCCCGGGGTCGCTTCGCTCCGTTCCCGTCTCGTCGCCATCAATCCGCACCCTTCGTTTCTTGACCGCCCTTGACCTTGCGACCCGGCAGCGAGGCCACCAGGTCGGCGAGGCCGCCCAGCGGCACGCCGATCCAGGTCGGCCGGTTCGCCGCCTCGTAGCAAACTTCGTAGGCCGCCTTCTCGATCATGAAGAGGGCGAGCAGGGCCGCCTCGCCGTCGTCGTTCTCGAAGCGATGGTCGATGCGCACGGCCTCCGTGCGATAGGCCGAGAGGAAGGCCTGCTTCGCGGCCGGCAAGTAGCGGCCGACGATCTCGCGCTTGCGCGCCTCGCCGGCCTCGCCCACATCGGCAGGTCCGGACTTGAGGCCCATCGCGGCCGCGTACTCGATCGACCGCAGCAAGCCGGCCACGTCGCGCAGCGGACTCATCTTCCTGCGGCGTTCGGCCAGCGGCTTGGCGGGCTCGCCTTCGAAATCGATGATCACGGCGTCGCCTTGCGTGACCAGCACCTGGCCGAGATGGAAGTCGCCGTGGATGCGGGTGGCGAGCGAACCCGCGCCACGG
>CAHJXF010000129.1 GCA_903644065.1 Betaproteobacteria bacterium | reverse complement strand
CGGCGGCGTTAGGGAAAAACAGGCTGGGCTGCTGGCTGCTCCCGTTTGCCCCCGTCGGCTTCGGGGCGGACAAGACAAAGGACTGTGGCGCCGCAGGCGCGGGTGCCGCCGCGGGCTGCGCGCTGTTGGCTTGCGGCGCGGCGGGCAGGCCCATTCGCGACGCGATCAGGGCGTTGAGCGCCGGGGGGATCTCCTGATTGGTCACCGACGCGTCGCCCCGGCCGCCCACGATGTACTGCACCGTCCGCAAAGCCGCCTTCTGGTCGATCGTGTCGCTGGCGAACAACTCCCCGGCCCCCACCGGCGCCTGCGTGACGACCGTGTGATCCGCGTGACTTCGAAGCACCGCCCGGATCGTGCCGACCTTCTGGGCGAGTGCGATCTTCGCAGCCTGCTCGGACGTCGCTTCGAGGGTCAGCGTGTCGTATTCGATCGCCGGAGCGGGAACTCCGTCGTCGACGGCGCGGATGACTTCCTGTTCCTTGCGATCGTAGACCTGGCGACCCGTCGCCAGGATCGGTCCCTCCTGCAGGAAGAGGCTCGCGACGTCGCCGCGCGACTGCGTCCGGCCCGTGCCCGTCGACGTGTCCGTCGGCGTCGCGAGCAGGTACAGGTCGACGAGGTCCCCGGGTCGCAGCATGTTGCTGAACGAGTTCGTCAGATCGGAGGTGATCGTGATCGCGCGGTGGCCCTTGGGGATGGCCATCGCAAGCGATCGATCGACACTTTCGACGTCCGCGACGCGCAACGGCCGTCCCCGAAGGATGGGATGCAGGATCTTCCGGTTGGCGTAATTGTCGAATTCGGGCACCTTGACCATGTCCGGATACACGAGATCGGCGTCGATCGGACGGGAGACGAACACGTCGCGGGCCACGAACGTGCCGGCGGGCACGTCGCGCATCGGCACGACCACCATGACCTTCGGTCCCCCCTGCGCCTTTTCGGCGACCTGTTCCTGGATGGCGCGCTCACGCTCCTGCAGATAGCGCAGCACGGCGAAGGACATCAACACGGCGAGAACGACGGCACCGACGAGCAGCCACCAGGCCGAATTGCCTCGACTGAGCAGTTTGATTTTCATGGATTGAGAGGCGATTCCGCGAAGGTTTGATAAGTGACTGAACGGGCCCGGCACTTCGCGACCGGGGGCCCAGGCGTTCAGGTGGCAGCAACAGAGATCGCGTAAGCGAACGCCTGGAAGTAACCCTTGATGGCCGCGAGCAGATCGACGTTGACGCCGAACAGCGAAGGGTCGGCGACGAACGCGATCGCGAGGACGAAGAACACGGTGCCCACGAGATATTCCACCGCCGCCTGCCCGCTCTGGCGATGACGGTCGGCGCGGCGTCCATCGGAGGACGCATGCAGAATCGATTTCTTCGTGTTGAACATCGTTCGTGCCCGATCAGCCATTCAGTTCCGTGAAATTCATCGTGACCACCGATCCCGATCCGTCCTTTCGCACGACGGCGTCGAGCGTCGTGGTTCCCTTGCGTCCGGCGAACGTGACCTGCTGACTGTTCAGGATCGTGATCCCGGAAATCTTCCAGTCGGCCCGAGCCAACCGCTTGATGCATCGCGCCGCTGCGGTCCCCGCTTGCAGATCGATGCGATACGACAACAGGCGATTCAGGCGCTTCCCGTCCTCGCTGACGGTGTCGCTCAGAACATCGCCTTGCGCTGCCGCCGGCCAGTCGAACGTACGCGGCAACGCAGGCTGTGCGCGATGCAGGTCCGTGACGACGAATCGGGCAGGCCAGCCACTGGCCTCATCCGTCGGCACCTGCAGCGCATAGATGCACCCGTCCTTCATCGAGGACGTCACCTCGATCCCGTTCGTGGACGCGACACGAACTTCGCGATGATCCTTGCGCCAGAAATCGCCGAAGCGTTCCCGGGCGGTCGCCGCGTCGAGCGCCGGCAGCTCCGCGATCGTCATCGACATGCCCTTCACCCACACCTGCTCGCTGACAATGCGCAGGCGCTCTCCGTTCAGCGGTCGTTCGGCGCAATCGCATCGCGCCATCGTCGGTGCGAGCAACGCCACCGTGACGGCAAAAAACCACGCATGCCGCCCACTCCATCGCATCGCACGCCGCCCCATCACGATCAGCGGACGCGGTCGGCCGGTACCTCGTCGGGCAGTATCTGGCCGAAGCTGAGCGGAATGATTTCAGTCGTGAACAAGCTCAACGGCTTGACCGCGAGATTGACGGCCGCGTTCAGAGGCTGGAGCGCGGTCGGCACCGCTTCCTTGATAATTTTCGTGACCCCGTCCCTGCCGTTCGCCATCCACTCGTTGGGCAACAGCGCGACGCGGTCGTTCGTCTTCAAGCCGGCCCAGTGGGTGTAGGAAGGAAAAAGCAGCTTCAGCGACGCGCTGTTCATGCCCACGTTCATGCCGGCCGCGGCGACGACCATGTCGTTGTTCGGAACATCGATGCCCAGGTCGAACGGCGCGGTGAACGGCAGATGCGTGGGTAGGAGACAAGCCTGGCACTGGGCCGCGGTCAGCGCCTTGCCGGACTCCGTCAGGGTCAGGTCTTCGTAGTTCTGCAGCAGTGCCCTGTTCTGCGAGTCGGTCCACAGCGACAGACTCCCGTTCGAAAGCGAATTCTTCGTCTTGTCGTCAGCGCGCAGCGTCGGACGGGTCACGCCGACGATCCGCTGGGCGATCTCGCTGCGGATCTCGCTCGATGATTTGGAATTGGCGGTACTGCCCATCCGGTTGCGCCAGTCGTTGTCGGTCAACCAGACGGTCCGCTCCCAGGCTGCATAACGCGCAGCTTCCGATGTGGTGGTCTGGATATCCGCGAACTTGCCGAGAGCGACGACCACGAGGAACAGCGGAATCAGGAAGAACATCGCCGCGACGATCATCTCGACCATCGCCTGCCCGGACTGCCGGCCGTTGCGCGGCAGGTGTGCCGCTTGTCGGTGACGATGGATCATTGTGCGGCCGTCGACCCGTCCACCAGCAGTTGCGGCGTGGGCACCAGCCGCGTCTCCCAATACGGGTTGTAGAGACTCGCGTACTCCGTCTTGCCGTCGGTTCGCTTGTAGGAGCCGTTGAGCAGTTTCAGATGATCGGGGTGTTCCGGACGCAGGAAATAGGACTGCGACGTCGACACGGCGTGCATCACGTTGCCCTTCAACGCATCGTTGAGCTTGAGCAGATTATTACCGGGCAGCACCTGGGCGGCGGTCCGGATCTGACTGCCCATCTTTTCGACTTCGATCGTCAATGCCGGCGCAAAGTTGGCAGGGTCCACCTGGTTCGTCGGCGTCTTCGCATACGCGGCGACGTCGTAGTAGTTCTTGATGCCCTTGTAGGCCGGTGCGACGTTGTGCGATGCACCGGGTCCCTGTTTATAGCGGATGAAGCCGGGGATCGTGACGACCGGGTCGAAACCCAATGCGCCGAAGGACTGACCGTACTGACGTGAAGTGGTCCGTGTCGTCGAGTACCCCGTGATCGCGTATCCGCCCGTTCCGGCGGAACCGCCGCCCGTGGACTTGATACCCAGTTCCATCTGGGTCGAGAAGACAGGGCCGCCGGCACCACCTTCTTCGAACGGAGGGATGTAGAACGTGCATCCCCATCCGCCGAAGACGCCGGCGGAATCGAGCGCCGTCCAGTGCGTCATGTCCTGCGACAGCTGGGTACCGCCGCCGTGCGCCATCTCCATCGACATGGCGCTCTCGATCTGAAGAATCTCGCCGCAGAGCTCCGAGTACAGCGAAAGTCGCTTGATCGTGGATAACGGAATGGACGGCGTGAGCCGGACCGGCGCGTTATGAGCATTCGTGAAGCCGTCCTGTGCTGCCGAATCGACCGTGACGTTCGCGAAGCGCTTGAGTTCGGGCTGCGCCGCCATGTCCTTGGTGTACTTCTTCCAGTCGATGACGTCCTTCGCGATGGTCGCGTCCGCGAAAGCAGCGTGCGAGACGGAGGCATCCGGGTCGTTGGCCTTGACCACCCCGCCCACGAGCGAGGTGTCGCCGAACTGCAGCAGCGCCGCGTCGTGATACGCGACCTGCGCATCGCGCAACGCGAGCAGCAGCGGCGGCAGGAACTTGGCAACCACCTTTTCCTTGTTGAATTCGTTGCGGGCAGCGTTCGCGAGTTTGGCTGCAGCCTTCGACGGCATGTCCCACAGCGCCGAGCCGAGCGACGCCATATGCCAGAACCAGCATTTCGAGCCGTACGGAATGATCAGGCAGCTGTCGTCCTGGAATTCCTTCTGCACTTCCTCGGTCCAGGACTCGAGACCGACGAACTGCGCCACGGCGACATGGTTGGCGACCATGGCCCGGTTGGTATAGGCGGAAAAATTGTAGTCACGCGCTTGCAGGACACCGGCGCTGTACGCGGCGGCGTCCGCGGTGTTCTGCAGTTTCGATTTCTGGTTGACGAGCTGCGCCGACGAGAAGATGAAAAAGACCATGATGGAGATCACAGCCGAGAACGCGATCGTCAAGACCAGCGCCTGCCCGTTCTGTCGCGGCAGGCGCTGTCT
Source organism: Betaproteobacteria bacterium (assembly GCA_903644065.1). Lineage (GTDB taxonomy): Bacteria > Pseudomonadota > Gammaproteobacteria > Burkholderiales > Burkholderiaceae_D > CAHJXF01. The sequence goes on along the minus strand of CAHJXF010000129.1, from coordinate 4,490 downwards.
CGATGGTCGCAACGCCGGTTTCATGCGTCAGGACTCAGTCGGGCAACGAATTACTTGCCGTTCTGGTTGTTGTAGGAGCTCATGTCCTTCGTCGTGTTGGCGTCCTTGGCGGCGGCCTTGCTGGCCGTCGAGGCGTCCTGGATCTGCTGCTGCGCGTTGTTGCCCGAGAACTCCTGCGCGAGACCGGACGCCTGGTTGCGGACCGACTTGCCGAACAGGCTGTAGACGCCGATGGCGGCGATGGCGATGAGCGCCAGGATGATGATGTACTCGACCATGCCCTGGCCGCGTTGCGAAACAGTACGGATTTTCAACATGATATTTCCTTAAGACATTGGTGGGGTACGAGAGGGAGGGTCGTTGAATGCCGTTCGTATAACCGAAACGGCCGACCCCTTGCAACTAAAGCCGCTGACAAATCTTCCTGAATGTCAATCAGAAAAACATTCTTCGAAGACAATTTTTCGTCCTGTGTCGTCGTGCGACTTAATACTAGACGAGCCGAGTTTCACATGCGTGACACCCTGTGACAATAACGCTTAAGCGTTATTGTCGATCCCCCATTCGGGTGAGTGCCGGTCCCTGCAGCGAACTCCGTGGACTCCACGACTGACGGGACCGCTTCGATTCACCGAATATTCCGCTAGGTCGACCTACGGATCACCCACCGATCGCGCACGGAAGCGAATCTCTGCTCAGGGTTATCACTAGCAAACACCGGTCCACAATTCGTAAGCTCCGGTTTCGACGACAACTTCTGGATGCGACCAGAAGGAAACCCGCTCGACGGTCGCTCAGGTGGCAAGTTCCTCGACAGCGCTCGCCGGACCCACGTCAAACGATCCGTCAGTCCCCGGCGTCCAGCAGGTCGTGGCGAGCCGCGATCAGCACGGCCTGGGTGCGGTTCTTGGCGCCCAGCTTCGTGATCAGGTGCCGCACCTGATTCTTGATCGTGTGGACGCTGCGGCCGGTCGTTCGCGCGGTTTCCTCGTCGGTCTTGCCGTCGGCGATCATCGCGAGCACCTTGATCTCGCGCGCAGTGAGTCCGACCATCGATCGGTGCTGCCCGAGCGACCGATCGGTCCGGTAGATGCGCTGTCGCGCGATGTGCAACGACGGCATCAGCAGTTCCAGTACCTCCAGTGCGTTGCTGTCCAGGGCCGCATCGGCCGACGCGCCGACCAGGAAGAAGGTGGCGCTTCCGCTGAAGACGTCCTTCACGCCGTGCAGAGCGACCGCGCCCACGCTGAAGCAGTCGAGTAACGGGCCGACGTCGACACTGCTGCCAACGCCGGTCGCGACGCTCATCTGCAGGGCGCAGCGATCCTTCATCCAGCGGTCGATCAGCCCGTGCAACGCGTTTACGATCGCGAGATCCCACTGGCTAAGATGGTCAATCGGCGACGAGTCGTCGTCATTACCCGAAGCGACGGCTGTCGTCGCGGCGGCAAGGCCCCGATCGTCGGCGGCATCGGCCGTCTCGACGAGGTCCATGCAATGCATCACCTCCCCGGAAGCGATGACGTCGCGGATGCGAAAGCTTCGTCCATGCGGCTCGGCCAGCAGGCAGGCCATCGACGAGAAGTCGATCAAGTCCCGCAGGTGGTCTTGGGCCCAGCCGATGAGTTCGTCGCGTTGCGAAACGCGTTGCAGGACGAGCAGGGCTCGCGTGAACTTCGATGGATCTGAGGAAGGAGACAAGAGGCTTCGCGACGCGGCGTCGCAATCACGAGGGATGGGAGGAACCCGTCTGCGCGGACTGCCGAACCGGACTGCGCGACCACGAGCGCTCTTCGTCGCTTCGACTACGGTCGGTCGTCAGGCCGCCGGATGCGCCCGGCGACGATGCGAAACGGATGCTCGATCGGCTCGCGCCAGGTCGGCGGCGGGTCATCGCATCGTCTCGGAGCCGGCCTCGCTTCCTTCGCCAAGCAAGTTCGGCAACGCGCGTCCATCTTATCCGCCTTCGACGGTGTGCGAACAGGCGGCTTCGTGATCCGCGCCACGGTGCGTCGTCGTCACGCCCACCTCGCGCCGCTGCGCGAGGCACGGTCGATATACTTCCAGCATGCGTCGGCCCGCCACGTTCGCTGCACCCCATCCCTCGCTCGGCCCGAGGAGCTCAGCCGTTGCCAGCGCGAATGGCGTGTTCGCGAGCTTCGGTCGCAACGCCCGCAACGGCGAGCCGTCGCGGGCCGGTCGTCTGTTCAGCGAGGCACGCTGGTTGGCGTTCGCGGCCCTCGCGCTGTACCTGTTCCTGATTCTGGCGACCTACAGCGCGGCCGACCCCGGTTGGTCGCATAGCGCCAGTGTCGCGTCGCTGGGCAACCGCGGTGGTCGCTTCGGCGCCTGGTCGGCGGATGTCGTCCTGTCGATATTCGGCTACTCGTCCGGCTGGCTGGTCGTGCTGCTCGCGAGCCGCGTCGCGGTCGGTTACCGTGCCCTGGTCCGCAGCCGCCTGTTGCCCGACGACGACGCGCCCGGCGAGCCGGTGTGGATCCACCTGGCCGGCTTCGCGGTCCTGCTGTTGGCGTCGTGCGGCATCGAATACTTCCGCACGGCGGGCGTCGCCGCCGCGCTCCGTGCCGGCTTGCCGCAGGGTCCGGGCGGCGTGATCGGCAACGAGGAAGTCCGCCTGCTGGTCGGCGCCTTCGGCATGACGGGCGCCACGCTCGCGTTGCTGGTGCTGTTCGCCGGCGGCTTCTCGCTGTTCACCGGCTGGTCGTGGCTGACGATCGCCGAACGTCTCGGCGGCGTGATCGAAGGCTCGGTGCTGCTGTTCAAGCGCAAGCGCGAAGCGGCCGAAGACCGCGCGGTCGGCGCCGAGGCCGCCGTGGTCCGCGAGGTCGCCGTGGTGCAGGAACGCACCCGCATCGTCGAAGCGCCGCCGATCCGCATCGAGCCGCAGGTGGTGGCCGTGCCGCAGTCGTCGCGGGTCGAGAAGGAGAAGCAGGTCCCGCTGTTCGCGGAGATCCCCGGCACCGACCTGCCGCCGCTGTCGCTGCTCGCGCCGCCGCCGGTGATGCAGGAGACCGTCGGTCCGGAGACGCTCGAGTTCACGTCGCGGCTGATCGAGAAGAAGCTGAAGGACTTCGGCGTCGAGGTGCAGGTGGTCGCCGCGCATCCGGGGCCGATCATCACCCGCTACGAGATCGAGCCGGCTACCGGCGTGAAGGGCAGCCAGATCGTCGGGCTCGCCAAGGACCTGGCGCGGGCGCTGTCGCTGGTGTCGATCCGCGTCGTCGAGACGATTCCCGGCAAGACCACGATGGGGCTCGAGTTGCCGAACCCGCGGCGCCAGGCGGTGCGGCTGTCCGAGATCCTCGGCTCGCAGGTCTACAACGAGAGCGCGTCGCCGCTGACGCTGGCGCTCGGCAAGGACATCGCCGGCCGGCCGGTGGTCGCCGACCTGGCCCGCATGCCGCACCTGCTGGTCGCGGGAACCACCGGCTCGGGCAAGTCGGTGGGCATCAACGCGATGATCCTGTCGCTGCTGTACAAGGCCGAGGCCAACCAGGTCCGCCTGATCATGATCGACCCGAAGATGCTCGAGCTGTCGGTCTACGAGGGCATCGCGCATCTGCTCGCGCCGGTGGTCACCGACATGCGGCAGGCCGGACACGCGCTCAACTGGGCCGTGGCCGAGATGGAGCGGCGCTACAAGCTGATGAGCAAGCTCGGCGTCCGCAATTTGGCCGGCTACAACACCAAGATCGCCGAGGCCGCCAAGCGAGAGGAGAAAATCGGCAACCCGTTCTCGCTGACGCCCGAAGCGCCCGAGCCGCTCGACAAGCTGCCCACCATCGTCATCGTCATCGACGAGCTGGCCGACCTGATGATGGTGGTGGGCAAGAAGGTCGAGGAGTTGATCGCCCGCATCGCACAAAAGGCGCGAGCGGCCGGCATCCACCTGATCCTGGCGACGCAGCGTCCGAGCGTCGACGTCATCACCGGCCTGATCAAGGCCAACATCCCCACCCGCATCGGCTTCCAGGTCTCGTCCAAGATCGACAGCCGGACCATCCTCGACCAGCAGGGCGCCGAAGCGCTGCTCGGCATGGGCGACATGCTGTACCTGCCGCCGGGAACCGGCCTGCCGCAGCGCGTGCACGGCGCGTTCGTGGCCGACGAGGAGGTGCACGCCGTCGTCGAGCACCTGAAGAAGCAGACGGCCGCGCAGGGTGGGCCCAACTACATCGAGGGCATCCTCGAAGGCGGCGTCGCCGGTGATTTCGAGGACGGCGACCAGTCACCGGGCGAAGGGCGCGGCGGCGAGGCCGATGCGCTGTACGACGAGGCCGCGGCCATCGTGCTGAAGGACCGCCGGGCGTCGATCTCGTACGTGCAGCGGAAGCTCCGCATCGGCTACAACCGGGCGGCGCGGCTGCTGGAGGACATGGAGAAGGCCGGACTGGTGTCGGCGCTGCAGTCCAACGGCAACCGCGAGATCCTCGTGCCGGCGAGCGGCGGTGAGTGAGCGGCGCGGCTCG
>CAHJXF010000128.1 GCA_903644065.1 Betaproteobacteria bacterium | reverse complement strand
GTCGCGTGTCGCGTGTCGCGTGTCGCGAGCGCGGGGACGGCGCCGTTCCGGATGCGGCGCATCGGCGACGGCCGACGGGACGATCCGCGAGATCGATGGTGCGGGCCTCGAAGGGGTCAGGCCGGCGTCGGGACCCGCGACAGTCGACCGTCTCGACCGTCTTGGCACGCTTCGGGTCCCGCCTCGCGTCGAGGTGGCGCAAGCGGGCACGGCCGGGCTCTTGCGGAGAAGGCGGCCCGGTGCAGTACCATGCGGTTCGCATGTCGTCGTCCGGTCGATACGATCATGCGGTCCGAGTTGTGGTTCGACGGACCGGCCGCATCTGCGACCGTCCGGTCATCGGTGCCTGCCGGGTCACGTCGCCTTCGCGAGGAATCCTTGAAAGCTCTGCTCAGTCCTCTCGCCGGTCAATTGCTGGCCGATCCTTCGTCCCGCGAACTGCTGCGGCAATTCGCCACTTCCACGGTGGTCAGCACGCAGAACGGCGCGCCGGTCCAGGTGCACGTCACGGACAACGGCCGCACGGTCGTCTACGAGCCGGTGATCGTCAAGGCCGCCGCCTGATCGCGGGCACGGTTCGGTCGGTCCGCTCGCCCGGTCCGGAAACGCGGCGTGAACATCGCGCTTCCGACCATCCTGGTTTTCCTCATCGTGCTGCCGGGCTTCCTGTTCCGCAGCCGGTTGAAACGCGCTGAACAGACGTCGCTCGACTATTCCCCGTTCGGCCGCGTCGTGACCGGCGCCTTCCTGTGGGCGGTCGCGCTGCATTGCGCCTGGCTCGGCATCGCGGCGGCGATCGGCTCGCCGCTGCAGAGCGACGTGCTGCTGCGCCTGATGTGGCTGCCGTCGAACCAGAGCGACGCCACCGTCGCCGCGGTCCAGGCGTCGGCGCCTCGCATCCTGGTCTACTTCGCGTCGCTGTATCTCGTCGCGTTCGTCGTCCCGACGGGGTTGCGCTGGGGCATCTCGCGGTGGCGCCTCGATCGCCAGGGCACGCGCTTCTCGGCGGTCTTCCGTTTCCACGACGCCCCCTGGTACTACCTGCTGACCGGCGCCGACTTCGAGAAGGACGCGCAGCCCGACTACATCCAGATCGCCGCGATCGTGGACGCGGCCGGGACGCCGACGCTGTACGTCGGGGTGCTGACCAAGTTCTTCTTCGATCCGACCGGGCAGCTCGACCGCGTCGTGCTGACCAACGTGCAGCGGCGCGAGCTGGCCAGCGATCGGTCAATCGATCACGGTGCAGCGGACCGGGAACGCCGGTTCTACGAGATCGTCGGCGACTACTTCGTGATCCGCTACGCCGAAGCGATCACCTTCAATGTGCAGTACGTGAAGCTGCGGCGACGGGGCGAGGCCGCCGCGATCGGCGACCCGGCACCGCCCGTCGCCGTCATCGCGGCGTGAAGGGACGCGGCTCGCCCGGCGCGGCGGGAGCCTGCAAGGGGCGCTGCCACCAGCCCACGTCGTGCCACCGGCCGAGCCTGAAGCCCGCGTCACGGTACGTGCCGACGTGCACGAAGCCCACCGACTCGTGCAGCGCCACGCTCGCGGCGTTCGGCAACGCGATCCCGGCGAACGCCTGGAAGTAGCCGAGCGCCGCCAGCTCGTCGAACAGGCGCGAGTAGAGCCGCGTGGCGACCCTGCGGCCGCGCGCGTCCTCTCGCACGTAGGCCGTCACGTCGACCGACCACCGGTAGGCGGCCCGCTCGCGATGCCGGCTCGCGCACACGTAGCCGTCGACCCGCGCATCGTCGTCCTCGCTGACCAGCCACGGCAGGCGCTCGAGGGTCGATACGATGCGGCCGCGCAACGCGTCGACCGACGGCGCTACGAGCTCGAACGAGATCGCCGAGTGCGCGACGATCGGCGCGTAGATCGCGTGGACGGCAGCCGCGTCGTCCGGTCGTGCGGTGCGGATCATGGGCGCAGCCTCGATCGCAGGGATGCCGGCATCGTGAACGAGTGGGTCGGCGGCGACCCGTGTGCGCGAGGGAGGCGATCGCCGTCGACGGCAGGCTACTCGAACGCCGCGTTCAATCGTCTGATCAGCGGACGGTTCAATTCGCGCGTGTGCTTGTCCCAGCGCTGCATCGAGCGCTCCGCGTCGCTGCGCAGGCGCGCCGCCAGTCCGCTGTCGCCCGAACCCGCGGCCCAGATCGCGTACTCGGCGAAGGCGGTGAACGAACCGAAGCGGGTCGCCGCGTTCTCGTATTCGGCCTGCGCTTCGAGCGGCTCGCCGGCGTCGGCGTAGGCGCGGGCCAGCGACAAGGCCACGGCCTCGGCCCTGAACTGGGCGTCGGTCGAGCGGATGGTCTCGAGATGCACGACGGCATCGCCGGGCCGACGGGCCGCGAGCCAAGCCTTCGCGGCGTTCAGGCGGATGTCGAGGTCCGCGGCGAACGGACCCTGCAGGCAGGCCTCGTAATGGCGCGCGGCTTCGTCCGGCCGACCGTCCTCGAGCAGCGCGGCGGCCAGGCGCATCCGGTTCTGCGCGGTCGGCGTGTAGTCGAACGCCGCGCTGGCTTCGCGCAGCTCGCGGGTCGGGTCGAGTGCGCGCGCCGCGACGGACACGGCCTTACGCGCCCCGTGCTGGAGCCGCGAGGCGGGCAGCCAGATCGCGAAGAAATAGACGACGCTGCCGAGCAGCGGGAACGAGAAGAGGACGAACAGCCAGAACAGTTGCTGCCCGCTCCGCACGACATGAATCGCGAAGAACACCGCGACGATGAGGTGGAGGCCGACGCCGAAGATGGACATGGAATGTGCTCGAATGAACGGAACGCGGCGAACGACGGGGCGGCACCGCGCGCGCACCGACCACGATGTCGGTCGGCTCGATCCTCGTACCGGCCCGCGCCGCAAGGTCGGACACGAAGTGTAGATTCTATCGAGCGGCATGCGGTCGAGACCGTCCGTGCGATCGACGAGGGCAGTCGGGCCGGGTCGCCTTCCGCAGCCGGGCGCACGACGTCGGGCGCCGGTGAGCGCGCAGCCCTTCGGCGCTAGCGGCCGCGCGGATCGACGCTGATGGCCTTGACGCTGGACGCGAACCCGATGGCGATCAGCCCGGTCCTGGTCCAGTCCCAGATGATCCAGCGCCGCGTCAACGCGACGACGTCGGCGTCGCTCCACGAGACCCTGCCTCTGGCGATGGTGTAGAGGTCGCCGAGCATCGGCCAGAAGACGGTCGGCGTCAGGATCCAGATGATCAGCAGCATCGCCGCCGGGGTCCACAGCCAGACGCGGTAGCCGCGCGGCGTTCGCCAGCCTGCCGTCAACGTGCCGACGGCGCCGACGAGCAGGAGGCCGGACAGCGGCTGGAAGAAGTCGCCCGGGTCGATCGGGTATTGCTTGCCGTACGGCAACAGCGCGAGCGAGGCGGGCGGCGCGGCACCCCACGCTCCGGCGACGACCAGCAGGTCGAAGAGCTTGGCGCCCAGACCGACGCCCCAGGCGAGGACGGCCAGCCAGAGGAACGGCTGCAGGAAGCGGACGCGGGTCCGGGTCGAGTCGTCGTCGATCGAAGCGGTCATGGCGATGCGGTTTGTCTGTAGAGAGGGAGAACGCATGCGAAAGGTGTCTCGCGAGGCTCGGTCGTGCACCGACAGATGACTGTGCTCCTTCGCACAGTCGGAGGTCGCCTCGTCGGAAACGCCAGGGCCGATCGATCGACCGGCGGAAGGAACGACGGAAGCAGATCGATCGCGATGTCGCATGGTGACGTCGTCGCCACCGTCGAGGCGCGGCGTCGGTCGAAGATTTTCGGTGAGTGGACCCTGGTGCCGAGTGGTCGCCCTGCGTCGATCCGCTAGACTCGAAGACCGCACTCCACCCGAATCGCCATGTCCCTCGAGCAGCAGATCGACGCCGCGCTGACCCGTGTCGTCGATCCCAACACCGGCAAGGACCTCGCCTCGACCAAGTCGATCCGCAACCTGCGCATCGAGCCGCGCGGCGACGGTGCCCGGGTGTCGCTCGACGTCGAGCTCGGCTATCCCGCCAGCAGTCAGGTCGACGCGATCCGCGGCGACGTGGTCGCCGCGTTGAAGGCCGTGCCGGGGGTCGGCGAAGTCGACGTCCGGGTCGCCTCGAAGATCGTCGCCCACGTCGTGCAGCGCGGCGCCAAGACGATGGCTAACGTGCGCAACATCATCGCCGTCGCGTCGGGCAAGGGCGGCGTCGGCAAGAGCACCACCGCCGTCAACCTCGCGCTCGCGCTCGCCGCCGAGGGCGCGACGGTCGGCATCCTCGACGCCGACATCTACGGCCCGTCGCAGCCGACGATGCTCGGCATCGTCGGCAAGCCGGAGACGAAGGACGGCAAGACCATGGAGCCGATGGAACGCCACGGCCTCCAGGCCAGCTCGATCGGCTTCCTGATCGATCCGGACGAGCCGATGGTGTGGCGCGGGCCGATGGTCACGCAGGCCCTCACGCAGCTGCTCGACCAGACCAACTGGCGCGACCTCGACTATCTCGTCGTCGACATGCCGCCCGGTACCGGCGACATCCAGCTCACGCTGTCGCAGAAGGTGCCGGTCACCGGCGCCGTCATCGTCACCACGCCGCAGGACATCGCGCTGCTGGACGCGCGGAAGGGGCTCAAGATGTTCGAGAAGGTCGGCATCCCGATCCTCGGCATCATCGAGAACATGAGCACGCACGTGTGCACGAACTGCGGCCACGTCGAGCACATCTTCGGGCAGGGCGGCGCGCAGAAGATGTGCGCCGACTTCGGCGTGCCGTACTTGGGCGGCCTGCCGCTCGACATCCGCATCCGCGAGCAGGCCGACTCGGGCACGCCCACCGTCGTCGCCGAACCGCACGGTGCCATCGCCACGATTTACAAGGACATCGCCCGCAAGGTCGCCATCGCGGTGGCCGACAAGGCGCGCGATCTGTCGGGCAAGTTCCCGAGCATCGTCGTCCGCAATACCTGAGCGATGCGACGACGCGCTGCGCTCGCGGCGTGCTTGCGGTCGTCGAGCGTCTCGACGCCGCGCCCGGCCGCATCGAAACTGCGATGCGTCGCGCGGTCAACGATTCAACCAGATGCCGGTAGAGACCAGCGACAGGATGCCGCTCACCGCCTGCAGCAGCGACAGCAACGATTTGATCTCTCCGACTTGACGTCCGTCGCGGAGCACGAGGTGCTGGACGCGTGCCGAGACACGGATCGACGTGACCGTTGCGAAAGCCGTCACCCATGCCGCGACGACGACGGCGTCGGGTATGCGGGATCCAGCGCCCGAGTCCGGCGCGTCGACGAGGAACACGGTGCAGGCGATGAAGGCGGCGGCCACGACGCCCGAGCGGACGGGAATGCCGTTCGGTCGCGGGCGCGCCCGTCCGTTCGGCGTGAATCCGGCTTGTTCGATGCGGGACAGCAAGCGCTCGCGGTCGCCCAGAAACCAGAAGACCAATCGTGCCGGGTAGTCATTGCGGTTGTGTACGATCCGCAAGCCGCCCGAGAGGAACGGCACCACGCCGTACGGCTCGAGCGCCACGATCTGCGACGGACCGAATTCGTAGGCGCCCAGGCAGGACAGTCGCAATCGGTCGCGCTCGACGGTCAGCGTCGCGAAGGGCCAGGTGGCGTTGACCCAGCCGACGTACGCGCCACCTCGGAAAGTCGTTCGCTCAGCCGGGGTCATGATCGATGTACCGTGCCCTGGTTGCGTCGGTGCCTGCCTGTTCGATCGTCGTGCGCAGTTGCCCGGGATCGAGCTGAGTCCAGGCCAGTCCGCATTCCAGGCAGGCCCATGCGTGCGGCGGAGCGGGTAAAGCGGCATCCTTGGACCGGGGTGTGAACAACCGCAATCCGGCGGCGCGAAAGGCCAGCGCGGGACCGCGCTCGCCCTGGAATGCCCCGGGTGCCACCCGGGTGCCGGTGCATCGCAGGCAGGCGGGGCACGGGATGGGGGGCATCGGGAGGTCGTCGTCGGGTCGGATGGGGCGCTTTCGCGGGTCCGACCTGTCGGCGGCGCTGCCGACAGGTCGGGCGATGGAATCGCAGGCGAGCCGGAGAGCGAATGTCGCCCTGCGATGCGACGATTCGCCTCGAGAACGGTGCCGACAGCATCCTTGCTCAATTCGGTATCGAACGCCAGCTTTCCCGTCGCCACGGTGTCGTGAATGATTACTTCGGTTCGAACCGGGTCCGTGTCCGTCGTCACGCAGTGCGCGTGCGGATCGTTCGCGCCGATGGTTCGGCACGCTTCGCGGTACATCGAATGAAGGAATCGGCATGAAAATCTGTGTCGTCGGTGCCGGTGCGATCGGCGGTCTGCTGGCGTTCCGTCTCGCGGCCGCCGGTCACGACGTCTCGGTCGTGGCGCGCGGTGCGCATCGCGAGGCGATCGCGGCGCGCGGGTTGACGCTGGTCGACCACCAGGCCGGCGGCAGCGCGTCGTCGCAGCCGATGCACGCGACCGACGATCCGTCGTCGCTCGGCGTGCAGGACGTCGTGTTCATCGGGCTGAAGGCCCATGCGATCCCCGACCTCCTGCCGCGCATCGTGCCGATGATCGGGCCCGACACGATGCTGGTGCCGGCGATCAACGGCGTGCCGTGGTGGTACTTCCAGAACGAGGGCGGCCCCAACGACGGTCTCGTGGTGCGCAGCGTCGATCCGTCCGCGACCCTGCACGGGCTGGTGAAGGCGTCGTCGATCGTCGGCTGCGTCGTGCACGCGGCCGCCGAAGTGCGCGAGCCGGGCGTGGTCCATCACACCAAGGGCCGCGGCTTCATCGTCGGCGAGATCGATCGTTCGCTCGCCGATCCGTCGACCGCACGCGTCGAGCGACTGGCCGCGGCACTGCGCGAGGCGCGGCTCGACGCGACGATCTCGCAGGACATCCGCCGCGACGTGTGGGCCAAGCTGATCGGCAATCTCAGCTTCAATCCGGTCGCGGCGCTGACCTACGCCGACATGTCGCGGCTGTGCGCGTCGGACGGCCTGCTCGACATCCTGCGGCCGATGCTGGTCGAGGGCATGGCCGTCGCCGCGGCCTACGGCGTCGTCATCGCGATGACGCCCGACCAGCGCATCGACGTGGCGCGCCACCTGGGCCGTGCGCGCATCTCGATGCATCAGGACTTCGAGGCCGGCCGGAAGCCCGAGATCGACGCGATCGTCGGTGCCGTCGTCGAGCTCGCCGAGCGCGTCGGGGTGCCGATGCCGACGACGCGCCTGGTGATGGCTCTGGTGCGCGAGCGGGCGATCAGCGACGGGTTGATCGATGCCTGACGGACGGCCGAGGAGCCGTGGCACGACTGCCTGAAGGCCGCTCTCCAGGCATTCGAAAGGCGGCCGAAGCAAATCGATCCGTCGTTCGCACCTCGCCGGCACGCCGCTTGAAGCGCATTCGTCGTGACCGCCCGCCGATCATTGCGCGAGCAGTGCGCGCGCAGCCGCCTCGACGACCACATCGCGCCCCGCACGCAGGTCGGCCAGGGTGGCCGTGACGTGCAGCGTCGGTTGCAACGGATCGCTCTCCATCCGGCGGCCATGCGGCGACCGGCCGCCCGCCTGCGCGACGTGCAACGTGCCGCCGTCGGGCAACACGAACTCCTCGCGAAGACCGACCACGCAGCCGCAGGTCGCCTCGCCGACGACGATCGCCCCGCGCTCCTCGAACAGCGCATGCGCCATCCATTCGGCCGCGCTGCCGGTCCCGCCGCTGACCAGCACCGCGACGGGCCCGGCGAACCGCACGGCCGCGGGCTCGGCCGTGAAGGTCGTGGTCCAGCGGCCGAACCAGAAGCGCCAGGTCAGCGTGCCCAGCGGCGTTTCGCGGTCGACCAGGTGATCCATCAGGCGGGTGAACACGCCGATCGCGCCGCCGGGGTTGTCCCGCAGGTCGATGATCAGTCCTCGGCGGGTCGCGCCGAGCGCCTCGACTGCCGAGGCGAGACGGCCTTCGATCGACGGGTCGAAGCGGTTGAAGCGCAGCCAGGCGATGTCGCCCGGCAGCAGCGAGAAGTCGACGGTCGTCGGCAATTCCTGCGAGCGCGCAGCGACCTCGACCTCGAGGCGGCTGTCGTCCGGTCGACGCAACACGAGACGATGCCGGTGCGGCGCGTCGTCGCCGGTCGTCAGCAGCGCCGAGACGGCGCTTATCTGGCGTAGGAACGTGCGCTGCTCGGCCGTGGCGACGCTGTCCGCCGGTTCGTCGACCATCGGGGTCTGCCCGGCGCGAACGAGGAACGCTTCGTCGAGCGCGACGTCGTCGATCGCGTCGACCAGCAGGCCGGACCCGATGCCGGCTTCCGCGGCGGCGGATCCGGCCCTCACGTCGACGAGCACGACGTGGCCCTCGACGATGGTGTAGGTGATGCCGATCAGCTCCGCCCGCTGGGTGTGTTCGCTTTCCGCGTCTTCGGCGGTCAAGACCTGCGTGTGCGAGTCGTGCAACGCGCCGACGCTGTCCGCCAGGATGCGGTAGAAATCCTCGTCGCTTCGCGCCGTCGCCAGCTCGTCGGCAGCGCGTGCTTCCTCGGCCGCGATGTCGACGCCGCCGTAGGTCGGGTCGTAGTAGTTGGCTCCGATCACCGCCCAGACGTTCGACAACGTCTCGCGACGCTGCGCGGGCGTCGCGTAGGCGGCGGAAAATCCGGTTGCGACAGGAGGCGCTGCACGATGCCGTGCGAAGCCCAGCGCTTCCTCGTGCGAGAGCGTCAGGTCGCGCGTCGGCAATGCGGAGCACGCCGTCAGCGTCACGAGCACGAGCGTGCGCACGAGCATGCCCGCCGAGTGCAAGGGCGCGTGCAAGCGTCGACTGGACAGGAGCGCCAGAGGCCGTTCGGGCAGACGCCGCATCGCTCGAGCGAGCACCCGTCGGCTCGGCATCGCATCAGCGCCGCTGAACGATCTCCGGATCGCGCGCACGAGGCCGCTCAAGCGGCCTGCAGGCGGTCGCCCGGCCTGTGGCCCACTCCCCCCCATCGCTCACCGGTTGCTCGGCAGCGCCGGCACGCCCGGCGTGGCGGGTAGCGGCGCCGCCGGCGCGACCTGGTCGACGTTCGACGGCGTCACCACCGGCCGCACGCGTTCCGGCGGCCG
>CAHJXF010000127.1 GCA_903644065.1 Betaproteobacteria bacterium | reverse complement strand
GGCATGACGCGACGCGACCACGATCGACCTCGCCGGCGCCGCACCGCCGCGACGTCAGTTCACGAAGTGCGTGTCGCCCGGCGCCTGCGGCGGCAGCTTGATCGCGATCGCCTTGAAGGTGCCGGACGCGGGGATCGTCCCGCCGTGGTTGACGCCTTTCGGGATCATGATCAGGTCACCGGCCTTGATGCTGCGCTGCGTGTCGCCGAGCCACATCGTGCCGCTGCCCGACAGGATGTACTGGACCTCGTCGCTGGTGGAATGGAAATGCTTGGCGACGTTGCCCTGCTGGACGGCGATCGTGGCTTGATCGGTCACGAGGACGAGCCGCGAGCGCAACTCGGTGGTGGGCACGATCGGACCGATGATCTCCCCTTCGAGCGCCGTCACGTCGACGATCCGGGTCTCCATCGGCGATGCGATCGGCGCCTGCGCGAAGGCGACCGGCAGCTGGCGTGCGGCGATGGCCCCTGCGACGAAAGCCAGTGAAGCGACGAGCACGGTCCGCGAGATCTGCATGTTGCCTCCACGAGGGATGGTCCGCCGGGCTCGGCGCCGCTTCGATCGATGCTGGCGTCAGGGACTGCCCGACGCGAAGGTGTCGCACTGCCGCAGGTCGCCCGAGTCCATGCCGCGGCGAAACCACAGCACGCGCTGCGCCGACGTGCCGTGCGTGAAGCTGTCCGGCGTGACGGTGCCGCGCGCCTGCTCCTGCAACGTGTCGTCGCCGATCGCGGTCGCGGCCCTGAGGGCTTCGTCTACGTCGCCGGGGTCGAGCCGGATGCCGCTCTGGCCCGCCGCCAGCCGATGGCCCCACACGCCCGCGAAGCAGTCCGCCTGCAGCTCGACGCGCACCGAGACCTTGTTGTATTGGGTGTCCGACATGCGCCGCCGCATCGCGTCGGTCTTGTCGGTCACGCCGATCAGCTTCTGAACGTGATGCCCGACCTCGTGCGCGATGACGTAGGCCTGCGCGAACTCGCCGGGCGCCTTGAAACGCTGTGCGAGCAGGCGGAAAAAGTCGAGGTCGATGTAGACCTTCTCGTCGCCGGGGCAGTAGAACGGACCCTGCGCCGACACGCCCTGCCCGCAGGCGGTGGGCACGGCACCCCGGTAGATGTCGAGCTTCGGCTTGCGATAGGTGCCGCCGTTCTGCGCGAAGACCTGCGTCCACGTCTCTTCGGTATCGAGCAGGACCCGCGACACGAACTGCGCCTCGCGGTCACCCGCTGCGACCGGCCTGCCCTGCGGCGCCTGCTGCTGGACCTGCGCGCCGCCACCTCCCCCGCCGCCGCCCAGCAGGCCCAGGATGACACTCGGGTCGATGCCGAAGAAGTACGAACCGGCCAGCGCCACCACCACCGCGCCGATGCCGATCGATCGTCCGCCGAACGGCAGGCCGCCGCCGCCCGAACCGCGCACGTCCTCGACGTTGTCGCTCTGCCGTCCGTCGTCCCATTGCATGAACGCATCGCTCCTGAAGCATGAAACCGATGCACCGCGGTCGAGCGACCGCGGCGGACCTCGCTACGGGATCAGGCCGGCTTCAGCTGCGCGCGGATCTGGCCGGTCGGGTTGGTCGCGCTGTGCACGTTGACGTACAGGTTGCCCGCACGGTAGGCGGCCATCTGCGTCTCGGTGAGCTTGGCGCCGGCCGGCGCCGTGAACACGTTGCCGGTCTGCACGAACGGCACGATGACCGGGCCGTTGACGCCGACGGCGCCCTGATGGATGTGGCCCATGGTCGGCTCCATGCCGGTCACGGTGACCGAACCGGTCACGCTGCCATCCGCGGCGATCGTGATGGTGCCGGTGCCGCTGGCGGTGGTGTTGACGGCGGGCACCTCGTTGGCGCCGCTCAGAGTGACCTTGTCGTTGCTGCCCATCAACGTCGAGCAGGCGGCGAGCAACAGCGCGGCGACGGCGACGCCGATACCGCCGGCGGTCTTGCGAAGGGAATACGTCATGCGATTCTCCTGAAGGTGCTGCGTTCGAAAATGCGGCGCGACGGACGACCGCGTCGCGGCGAGCATTGTGCCGTGAACCGCTGGACCGCGGGTCGAGGCGCGAATCGTCTCGCGACGCGGGCGGGCGCGGCGACGGCTGCCGATGGTACCGTGCGCACCGTGCCGGACGCGCAGCGCCGGTCCCTTCGTGTGTCAGTCATCGGGAGAGTGCCGTGGCCAGGGGTCCTTCGCAGTCCGGCTCGATCCGCGTCGGCATCGGCGGTTGGAGCTACGAGCCGTGGCGCGAGACCTTCTACCCGGCCGACGTGCCGAAGAAGCGCGAACTCGCCTGGGCCAGCACGCAGGTCAGCGCCATCGAGGTCAACGCGACCTACTACCGCACGCAGACCCCGGCCAGCTTCGCGCGCTGGCGCGACGAGACGCCCGACGACTTCGTCTTCACGATCAAGGCATCGCGCTTCGCGACCAACCGCAAGGTCCTGGCCGAGGCCGGCGAGTCGATCGACTTCTTCGTCGGCAGCGGCCTCGAGGAGTTGGGCCCCAAGCTCGGCGCGCTGCTGTGGCAGTTCATGCCGACCAAGCGCTACGACGAGGACGACTTCGCGCGCTTCGTCGAACGGCTGCCGAAGCAGGTCGGCTCGCTGCCGCTGCGTCATGCGCTCGACGTGCGTCACGACAGCTTTCGATGCGAGAGCTTCGTGGCGCTCGCGCGACGGCACGGCGTCGCGATCGTCTGCAGCGACTCCGACGACCATCCGATGATCGGCGACGTGACGGCCGACTTCGTCTATGCACGCCTGATGCGTGCGAAGGCCGACGTGGTCACCGGCTACGACGCGAAGGACATCGCCGCGTGGACCGCGCAGGCAGGGACCTGGGCGGCGGGCGGGACGGTCGACGCGCTCGCTCCGGTCGCCGAGGCGGCACCGAAGCAGCCGCGCGACGTCTTCGTGTTCTTCATCAACGGCGCGAAGGAGCGAGCGCCGGCCGGGGCGATGGCGATGCTGGCCGGGCTGGGCTAGCCGGTCCGCCAGTCCACGACCCGGTCGATCGCCGAGCCGTCCGGGTCGAGCGGGCAGCGGCGCGATTCAACGCCACGACGGCCCTGTCGACGGCGCTCCGCGGCTTGCCGCAATGCGAAGCGCCGCCCGGCCGCAGCATCGCGGCGCCGCGAGGCACGGATCGCCACGACGTCGTCTTCGATCGAGTCGGTTCAGGTCGCTCGAAGGATTGCATGACGCCTCGACCGACGGATGCGCGTCCGCGCCGGTGTCGTGCAGCGTCGATGGATGTCACTCGACACGGAGCGGTGCGGACCGATCCTCCGATGCCGGTCAGCCGCCCGGTGGCATCCGCATGCCGCCATGGCCACGTCTGCGGCGAGGCCGGACGTTGGCTTCGTGGCCTTCAGACGGCATCGGCGATCCGCCGTGGCAGCGGCTTCCTTCGATACACCTCGTGCAGCTGCGCGATCGCGCCGATCATCTCGGTGGCGATGAACAGCAGCAGCACGCGCGGCGCCCCCTCGACCGCGACGAAGTACACGATCAGCAGCGAGACCCACACGCGGCCCCAGCCGTCGATCAGCGCGAACAGGCCGATCGGCTTCAGGTAGCGAGCCACGCACCACAGGCAGATCAGCGAGCCGCTCAGGCAGACGAAGAACATCTGCAGCGGCGAGAACACCGGCACCGTGGCGTCGCCGCCGAGCTTGCCGTTGACGTAGTAGAGCAACGACACGAAGTGCTCGGCCAGCGGCGGCAGGGCCAGCGTGTACGACACCGACGAGTCGACGAGCGCCCAGAAGCGGACTTTCCGACGGCGGACGCGATCCAGGTTCACACGCGACGCCCGCGACGTCGTCCGATCATTGCAGCGTGCCGACGATCCGTTCGGGATTGCGCCTGGAGCTGATACGCGTCTTGTCGTCGAGGCGCGTGAAGACATAGCAGCCGTCGGTCATCGTGACGTACTTGTCCTCGCGCCACTTGAGGCACAGGGCGCCGTCGTCGTCGACCGCATAGGTCCCGCCGATGACGACCGCCCGCTTGGCGTTGCGCGGCGTGTAGTACACCGAGCCGTCCTTGCGGAAGTCCCAGGCGACCGTGCTGCCGTCGGCGCGCTCGTACTTCAGTTCCTTGTCGGCGGTCAGCGCCTCCACCTCGGTCTTGCCGAGACGGGATGCGTCCTGCGCAGCCGCGTTGCCGCACAGCGCGGCACACAGCGCGAAGACGACGGCGGGAAGCACGGGGACGACCAGAGGGACGGGGACGACGCGAACGCGATGCGATGGCTTCAAGACGACCTCCGTCGGTTGCTGAAAAGGAGTGGTCCGAACCTGCGCATCGTAAGGGATCGGCGCCTCAACGCCCATCCCTCAGGATCTCGCGCGCCGCATTGCGGCCGGGCAGACCCGTCACGCCGCCACCCGGGTGGCTGCCCGATCCGCACAGGTAGAGCCCGGCGATCGGCGTGCGGTAGTCGGCATGGCCCAGCACCGGACGCGCCGAGAACAACTGGTCGAGCGACAGGGCGCCATGGAAGATGTCGCCGCCGACCAGGCCGAACTTCCGTTCGAGGTCGAGCGGCGTGTGCACCTGCCGTGCGATCACCGTCGCGTCGAAGCCGGGCGCGAAGCGCGACACCGTGCGGATCGCCGCGTCTGCCGCCGCTTCGCGCGCGCGATCGTCGGCCCAGCCGCCCGGCCACGTCATCGACGCGCGGGTGGTTTCGAGCTTCGGTGCGAAGTGCTGGCAGAACAGGCTGGCGACGTGCCGACCCGCGGGCGCGAGCGTCGCGTCGACGGTCGACGGGATCAGCATCTCGACGATGGGCGCCGGACCCCAGCCGTCGCGCCGCGCGTCCATGTAGGCGGTCTCCATGTAGTCGAGCGATGGCGCCATCACGATGCCGCTCTCGTGGTGCGGCTGGTGGTGCGCGCCGGGCAGCGCCGCGAAGTCGGGCAGCGCGGACAGCGCGACGTTGATGCGCAGCGTGCCCGATCCGCTGCGGTAGGCCTTGATGCGGGCGACGAAGTCGGCGGGCAGATCGGCCTCGCCGACCATCGACAGGAACAGCAGGCGGGGATGCACGTTGGAGATCACGCACGCCGCGTCGATCCGCGTGCCGTCGTCGAGCACGACGCCGGTCGCGCGGCGCCCACCCTTTCCGTCCGCGACCACCACGCGCGCCACCGCCGCGTCGACGCTGGCCTCGACGCCGCGCGCCGCGGCTTCCTCGGCCATGGCCCGCGTGATCGAGCCCATGCCGCCGATCGCGTGGCCCCAGGCGCCGGCCTGCCCGTCGATCTCGCCGAAGACGTGGTGCAGCAGCACGTAGGCCGAACCCGGCGCGTAGGGACTCGCGTAGTGGCCCACCATCGAATCGAAGCCGAGCGCGGCCTTCAGCGGCGTCGACTCGAACCACGTGTCGAGCACGTCGCCGGCGCTCTTCGTGAACAGGTCCATCAGGTCGCGCTTGCGCGGCAGGTCCAGGCGCCGCAGCCGGCGACCGAGGTCCCACGCCGACCACCAGTCGCCGATCGACGCGAAGTCGCGCGGCCCGAGGTTGGGCGGCGTGCGCGTCAGCATCGCGCGCAACAGGTCGACCACGCCGTCGAGCATCGCGTGATAGGCCGGCAGGCGCTCGGCGTCGCGCGTCGAGAATTTCGCGATCTCGCGCTGCGTCGCGTCGAGCCCGCCGCCGATCTTCAGGTAGCCGCGGCCGTCGCCCAGAGGCAGGAAGTTGGCGAACGGCCGCCGCACGATGCGCAGACCGTGTTCGTGCAGTCGCAGGTCGCGCACGATGTCCCGGTGCAGCAACCCCACGGTGTAGCTCGCGGTCGAGTTGCGAAAACCCGGATGGAACTCCTCGGTGACCGCGGCGCCGCCGAGGATCGAGCGACGCTCCAGCACGCGCACCGACCAGCCGCGCGCGGCGAGGTCGCAGGCGCAAACGAGGCCGTTGTGGCCGCCGCCGATGACGACGGCGTCGTAGCGGCGCGGCTTCAAGCGCGTCGTGAAGCGCGGATCGAAGAAAGGCCCGACGCGCGGATCGAAGAGAGGTTCGAAGCGCGGATCGACGAGAGACCCGAAGCAATCACGACACCACCGACAGCAGCCAACGTCCGTAGAACGGCAGCAGCAACGCCGACAACAGTGCGGCGAGGCCCATCGCCAGGCCGGCGAACGCGCCCATCTCGTCGCTGACCTGGAAGGCGCGCGCCACGCCCTGTCCGTGCGCGGCGAGACCCAGCGCGAAACCGCGGACCGGATGCGACGGCAGGCGCATCGCGTTCAGCACGAAGCGCGCGAGCGCGGAGCCCACGATGCCGGTGATCACGACGCACACCGCGGTCAGCGACGGGATGCCGCCGAGCTTCTCGCTCAGGCTCATCGCCACCGGCGTCGTGATCGACTTCGGCACCAGCGAGGCCAGCGTGCGCGGCGACGCGCCGAGAGCCCGGGCGATCAGCACCGCGGAGGTCGACGCGACGAGCAGGCCGACGAACAGCGCGGCGACGAGCGCCATCCAGTGGCGCTTCAGCTTCGGCCACTGGTCGTGGAGCGGGATGGCGAGCGCGACGGTCGCCGGACCGAGCAGGAAATGCACGAACTGCGCGCCGTCGAAGTAGCGCTGGTACGACGTGCCGGTGCCGATCACGACGGCGAGCAGCAGGCAGACCGCGATCGCGACCGGGTTGACCAGCGGGTTGTAGCCGCTGCGCCGATACAGCCCGAAGGCGATCAGGTACGCGACCAGCGTCAGCGTCAGCCACAGCAGCGGCGACGTGGACAGGTAGACCCAGGTATCGACGACCGGATGCATGCTTCAGCGGGTCGTGGAAGGTGCGGTGCCCGCCGCGGCCGTCTTCGCGACACGCGACGCGTCGGTCCGGCGGATCAGGAACGCCGCGGTCGCGGCCGTGGCGACGATCGCGAGCAACGTGCTGACCACGACGGCGGCGACGATCGCGACGCCTTCGTCCGCGAGACGCGCGAAGTGGACCATCACGCCGACGCCGGCCGGCACGAACAGCAGCGACAGGTGCGACAGCAGCGTGCTGCCCACCGGCTTGATGCGCGCCAGCAGCGCGGGGCGCAGCGCCAGCGTGCCAAGCAGCAACGCCATGCCGATCACCGGTCCGGGGACCGGCAGGCCGAGCGAGTAGGCGAGGGTTTCGCCGACGAGCTGGTAGACGAGCAGGGTGGCGAGGGCTTCGATCATCGGTGCATTCTATCCACGAGGCAGGTCGAAACACGACCCGGCCGTCGCGCGAGGCCAGTTGACCGAAGCCCTGTCCGAACAGGTCGTCAGCAACGCGTGGTTCGGCACGCGTGCGTTGATCCGACCGACCTACGTCGCTATCGAGAAGACGGCTGCGACGACGGTCGGGTACGACGGCCACGACGTCTTGCGGCATGCGCGCCGTGCGGTCGACCGCACGGCGCTGGTCCGACTGTCACGGCTGCGACGGAACCGGCGTGTTCATCGGTCGATCACGACGGACGCGGCGGGTCCGGCAGCGGCTTCGGTCCCTTGCCCTTTCGCACCCGCGCCGCCTGCCGCACCTCGCCGGGGAACAATCCGAGGCGAACGCCTTCGCCCGGCAACGCGTCGGCGATCAATTCGACCCAGTGCAGTACCGGCGTCCCGGTGCCGCTCTGCAGATGCGTGATGCAACCGATGTTGGCCGACACGATCGCCTCGGGTCGCGTCGCGGCCAGCTGCGTCAGCTTGCGGTCGCGCAGCGCCGTCGCGAGTTCCGGCTGCAGCACCGAATAGGTCCCGGCCGAGCCGCAGCACAGATGGCTCTCGGCGCACAGCTTGACGTCGACCCCGGCCGCGGTCAGCAACGCCTCGACGGGACCGCGGATCTGCTGCGCGTGCTGCAGCGTGCACGGCGGATGCCAGGCCACGCGGCGGGCGGTCGGCGCCTGCAGCTTCGACACCAGGAAGTCGCTGAACGGCAGCAGCACCTCGGACAGGTCGCGGGTCAGCGCGGCGACGCGCGTGGCCTTTTCGGCGTAGACCGGGTCGTTTCGCAGCAGGTGCCCGTACTCGCGGATCATCGCGCCGCAACCCGACGCGTTCATCACGATGCTCTCCGCGCCGGCCTCGATCGCCGGCCACCACGCGTCGATGTTGCGGCGCGCATCGTCGAGCGCGCCGTCGTGGTCGTTCAGATGATGACGGATGGCGCCGCAGCAGCCGGCCCGGCGCGCGACCACCGTCTCGACGCCGACCGCGTCGAGCACGCGCATCGTCGCCTCGTTGATCTGCGGCGCCATCGCGGGCTGCACGCAGCCGGCCAGCATCAGCATCTTGCGCGGACGCTCGACGCGCACGTAACGCTTCGTGGACCGCGACGTCGGCGGTACCTTCGTCGCGAGCGCGGCGGGCAGGATCGGCCGCACCGTCTTGCCGATCCTCATCGCCGGATCGAAGAGCCAGCGCCGCGTCAGCCCCTCGCGAAGCGCGGTGCGCTTCAGGCGGTCGAGCAACGGCCGCGGCTCCGTCGCGCGCTCCTCGACGACCTTGCGTCCGATGTCGACCAGCCGCCCGTACTGCACGCCCGACGGACAGGTGGTCTCGCAGTTGCGGCAGGTCAGGCAGCGGTCGAGGTGCAGGCGCACCGACGGCGTGGCCGGCGCCCCCTCGAGCACGTCCTTGATCAGGTAGATGCGGCCGCGCGGACCGTCGAGCTCGTCGCCCAGCAGTTGGTAGGTGGGACAGGTGGCGGTGCAGAAGCCGCAGTGCACGCAGCGGCGCAGGATGGACTCGGCTTCGTCGCCGTCGGCGGTGCCGCGGATGAAGTCGGCGAGATGGGTTTCCATGGGGTCAGCCGGTTGGCCGCGCGGGTGGCGCGGATCACAGATCGGGGTACAGGCGGCCGCGGAACACGCCGGCCGGATCGAACTCGCCCTTGAGACGGCGATGGATCGCCAGCGACGTGGCCGACAGCGGCGTGAACACGCCATAGCGCCGCTTCAGCTCGTCGGCGGCGCGCCACAACGTCGCATGGCCGCCGGACGCGGTCGCCGCCCGGCGGATCGTCGCGCCGTCGACCGGCGTCGCGATCCACCGCAGCGCACCGCCCCACTCGATGCGCTGGGACTCGAAG
>CAHJXF010000126.1 GCA_903644065.1 Betaproteobacteria bacterium | reverse complement strand
CGTCCTCGGCTGGTCGTCCGCGCCGGCGAGCCTCGCCGCCGGCGCGGGGCGCGCGGTGTTCGGCTTCCAGGCCCCGCCGTCGTTCACGCATCTGCTCGACGCGATCCTCGTCGAACTGCAAAGTCGTTATCGACCCGACCTCGGCTCGACGCCGGTGACGATGCCGGGCGGCTCGGGAGCGGTCGCGGTCGACCTGGTCCTGCGCGCGCCGGCCGACGGCGGCACCGTGCTGATCGCGCCGAGCGCGTCGTTGACGTTGCTGCCCACGGTGCGCCAGGGAACCGACCATCCGGTCGATCACCTGGTGCCGGTCGCGGGGATCGGCAGCACGACACTGGCCTTCATCGTCGGGCCCGCGGTTCCGATGGAGGTCCGCACGATCAACGACTACTTCGCCTGGGCGCAGGTCAACCCGACGCTCGGCACCTACGGCGTGACGGGCCTCGGCACTCCCACGCACTTCGTCGCACGCGAAGTGGCGAACACCGCCGGGGTCGGCCTGAAGGCGGTCAACTACCGTGGGACGCAACCGATGTTCGACGATGTGGCGGCCGGGACCATGCCGGCCGCCTTCACGGCGATGCCGGACACCGACTTCACGACGAAGTACCCGAAGGTGCGCCTGCTGGCGGTCTCGAGCGACCAGCGCTGGCCCGGACTGCCCGACGTGCCGACGTTGACGGAACTGAGACTGCTGAAGTCCCCCACGGTCGGCAGTCTCGGCTTCTTCTTCGTCGAAGGCACGCCGGCTGCGAAGATCGACGAACTGGCCACGGCGGTTCGATCCGTGACCGCGCAGCCCGCGATCCTGCATGGCATGGCTCGCATCAACATGCGCCCGATGCCGTCGACCGGTCCGACCTATCCGGCGCTGCTGGCCGAAGAGCGCGGCGACTGGCTCGACCTCGTCCGGCAGGTCGAACGCGGCGGTGCGCGATGACCCGCCCCGTGCGGACCAAGGTCGATCGCGACCGAGAGGCAAGGCCGCCGCACCCTGCGACAGACCGGACAGACGCAACAGTCATGACGGATGCGTCGGACGCATCGGGCACGATGCCTCCCGGAGACCCGGCATGAGGTCCATCGAATCACCGACCTCGTCGCACGCCCAGCGAGCCGTCGCCGGTCGCCGGCGTTTCCTCCGGACCGCGCTGGCGCTGGGCGGTGCGCTGGGATGGTCGTTGCCGCGTCGCGGCGACGCTGCCTCGACCGGTCGCGTGCTGTGGGGCTTCCAGGCGCCGCTGTCGTTCACGAACCTGCTCGATGCGATCCTTGTCGGAATGCAGGGTCGCTATCGACCCGACCTCGGCTCCCGACTGGTCTTGATGCCGGGCCATTCGGGCGCGCTCGCCGCCGAGACGGTCCTTCGGGCACCGGCCGACGGCAGCACGGTGCTGGTCGCGCCGAGCGCCTTCCTGACCTTGCTGCCGGCCACGCGCACGCTGGCCGACGATCCGGTCGATCACCTGGTGCCGGTCGCCGGCCTCGGCGAATCGACCGTCGCGTTCATCGTCGGCCCCGCGGTCCCCGCCACCGTTCGCACGATGGACGACTACATTCGCTGGGTCCAGGTCAACCCGGTGCTCAGCACCTACGGCGTGCCGGGCCTGGGCACCGCGATGCACTTCGTCGCCCGCGAAGTGGCGGCGACGGCCGGCATCAGCCTCAAGGCCGTCGACTATCGGGGGCCGCCGGCGGTGCTCGACGACGTCGTGTCGGGTGCCGTGCCGGCCGCGTTCACGGTCATGCCGCCGGCGGAACTCCTCGACAAGTCTCCGAAGGTGCGCATGCTGGCGGTCGCCAGCGATCGGCGCTGGCCCGGACTGCCCGACGTGCCGACGCTGACGGAGTTGAAGCTGCTCGCGACGCCCGCGCTGGGAAGTCTCGGCTTCTTCGTCGCCGAGGGGACGCCCGCCGCCAAGGTCGACGAGTTGGCGGCGGCCGTCCTGGCCGTCGCCGCCGTACCCGCGATCCGGCAGGCCCTGAGCGACATCTACCTGAGACCGATGCCGACCACGGGACAGACCTACGCGGCGCTGCTGGTCGCCGAACGGACCCGCTGGATCGACCTCGATCGGCGGGTCGAGCGCGCGGGCCGGTCATGACGCCGAAAGGAACGACCTCGACCACCCCCGGCTCGCGCCGCCGCACCTTTCTGAAGGCCGCCGTCCTCGCCGGACTGTCCGTCCCCGGCATGCCGCTGCGCGCCGCCCCGAACGGCGGCGTGATCTTCGGCTTCGCGGTCACGCCGTCGTCCGAAGCGCTGATGACGACCGTGGTGCGCCGCCTGCGGCCGCTCTACCGTCCGGACCTCGGCGCTCGACCCATCTTCCTGCCCGGTAACTCGGGCACCGCGGCGATGGAGACGGTGATCCGGGCGCCCGCCGACGGCGGAACGGTCCTGCTGAGCTCGAGCGCCTCGATGACGCTTCTGCCGAGCCTTCGGAAGCTGAGTTCCGAACCGGCCGACCTGCTGCAGCCGGTGGCCGGCGTCGGTCTCTTCACGTACGCGTTCATCGTCGGTCCGGCGGTGCCGGCCGAAGTCCGCACGATGCGCGACTACCTCGGCTGGGCGAAGGCGCATCCGAGCCTCGCCACCTACGGCGTTCCCGGGCGCGGGACCGGCTCGCACTTCGTCGGCATCGAACTGTCGCGGCTCGGCGACGTGCCGTTGAAGATGGTCGCGTACAAGAGCTTGCCTTCGATGCTCGACGACATCGCGTCCGGCAGCCTGCCGGCGAGCGTCACCCTGCTGCCCAGCGCGACGGACCGGGTGCGACAGCCTTCGATCCGCGTGCTGGCGGTGACCAGCGCCGGACGCTGGCCCGCCGACCCGGACGTGCCGACGCTGGTCGAGCAGGGACTCGCCGAAGCGCCGACCGACGGCAGCATCGGTTTCCATGTGTCGGCCGAAACGCCCGCCGACAAGGTCGCCGAGCTGCGCGACGCGACCCGTCGCATCCAGCTCGACGACGAGGTGCGGCAGGCCCTCGCCTACGCCGGTCTGCAGCCGATGCCGACCGAGAGCGACTACCGCCGCGAGATCGCCGCCGAGCGTGCCGAATGGCAGCGGCGGATCGCGCACTACGCCTTCGGCCCGGACAGCTGATCGCACGGGCTTCCCGCCGCGTCGGCGGCGTCGACCGGTCGGGCATAATCGGCAGTCCGCGAGCCGGTCGTTCGGCGCGCCCCAGCCGCTCGCAGGCCAGGTCATGGAAGACGTCGTCGACGCAACGCAGGACAAGGGGTCGCCGGCAGCGTCCGCGGCATCGACGACATCCGCGACGCCCACGATGCGCTCGTCGCGCCGCGCCACCACGACCGCCTGGTACAGCCACGCGGATTGCGCGGGCCACGAGATGGGCACCTGGCATCCGGAGTCGCCGGCCCGACTCGGCGCGATCGACGACCGCATGATCGCCAGCGGACTCGCCGAAGTGGTGTCCCACGAAGAGGTGCCGCCGGCCGACGACGCCGATCTGCTGCGGGTCCATCCGCAGGCCCACCTCGACCGTCTGCGAGCCATCGCCCCGCAGGCCGGCTACGCGGCGATCGACGCCGACACGATGATGTGCCCCGCCACCGTGGCGGCCGTGTGGCGCGCCGCCGGGGCCGCGGTGGCCGCGACCGACGCGGTCATCGAAGGTCGCGCCCGGAACGCCTTCTGCAGCATCCGGCCGCCCGGACATCATGCGACCCGGGACCAGCCGATGGGCTTCTGCTTCGTCAACAACATCGCGGTCGCGGTGCGCCGCGCGCTCGAGGTCCACGGCCTCGAGCGCGTCGCGGTGGTGGACTTCGACGTGCACCACGGCAACGGCACCGAGGACATCCTGGCCGGCGACGAACGCGTCTTGATGGTCGGCCTGTTCCAGCATCCGTTCTATCCGTACAGCGGCGTCGATCGACCGGCCGCCAACATGCTCAACGTGCCGTTGCCGGCCTATACCGACGGCGCGGCGGTGCGCGCGATGGTGGAGGCCCGCTGGCTGCCGGCGCTGGAAGCGTTCGCGCCGCAGATGATCTTCGTCTCGGCCGGCTTCGACGCGCACCGCGAGGACGACCTCGGGCAGATGCGCCTGGTCGAAGCCGACTACGTGTGGATGACGCAGCGGATCATGGCGGTCGCCGAACGCCATGCCGACGGTCGCATCGTCAGTTGCCTCGAAGGCGGCTACAACCTGTCGGCGCTGGGTCGCAGCGTGGCGGCGCACGTCAAGACGCTGAGCGGCGACTGAGTGGCGGCCGAAAAACGAACGGTCGTGCTATTCTGCGTTTCGCGCGGTGTCGGTCCGGCCATTCGACGTCGCTGCCCGAAGCCCCCGCTCGAACCCGCTTCCCTGACCTTGATTTCGCCGCGATGAAGGCCATGATTCATCGCATGCCCTGCGGCCGCACCGGGGCCTCCACTCCCTTTCGTCCAGGACCGTCATGAAGATCCTCGTACCCGTCAAGCGCGTCGTCGACTACAACGTGAAGGTGCGCGTCAAGTCCGACCAGTCCGGCGTCGACATCGCCAACGTCAAGATGTCGATGAACCCGTTCGACGAGATCGCCATCGAGGAAGCCGTGCGCCTGAAGGAGAAGGGCGTGGCGACCGAGATCGTCGCGGTGTCGTGCGGCATCACGCAGTGCCAGGAAACGCTGCGCACCGCGATGGCCATCGGCGCCGACCGCGGCATCCTGGTCGAGACCGCCGACGAGTTGCAGCCGCTGGCGGTGGCCAAGCTGTTGAAGGCGCTGGTCGACAAGGAACAGCCGCAGCTGATCATCCTCGGCAAGCAGGCGATCGACGACGACAGCAACCAGGTCGGCCAGATGCTGGCGGCGCTGTGCGAATACCCGCAGGCCACGTTCGCGTCGAAGGTCGAAGTGGCCGACGGCAAGGTCGTGGTCACGCGGGAAGTCGACGGCGGCCTCGAGACCATCAGCCTCACGCTGCCGGCCATCGTCACCACCGACCTGCGCCTCAACGAGCCGCGTTACGTCACGCTGCCCAACATCATGAAGGCCAAGAAGAAGACGATGGATGTCGTCAAGCCGGCCGACCTGGGCGTGGACGTCGCACCGCGGATCAGGACGTTGAAGGTCAACGAGCCGCCGTCGCGGAAGGCCGGCATCAAGGTGCCCGACGTCGCGACGCTGATCGGCAAGCTGAAGAACGAAGCGAAGGTGCTCTGAGTCGTCGTCCCGGCGATGGCCGGGATCCAGGTTCACCGCATCGTCACGCAACCCAGTCAAGACGTACCGGCCTCCGCCGGGACGACACGATCAGAGGAACATCCATGAGCTCTCTCGTCATCGCAGAGCACGACAACGCGACCCTCAAGGGGTCGACGCTCAACACCATCACCGCGGCGCTCGCCTGCGGGCCGGACGTGCACGTGCTCGTCGCGGGCAGCGACGCGAAGGCGGCCGCCGACGCGGCCGCGCAGGTGCCGGGCGTGGCGAAGGTCTTCTTCGTCGACTCGCCGCAGTTGAAGGACGGTCTGGCCGAGAACCTCGCGGCCGAGGTGCTGTCGATTGCGACGAACTACTCGCACATCCTGTTTCCCGCGACCGCCTACGGCAAGAACATCGCGCCGCGCGTCGCGGCCAAGCTGGACGTGGCGCAGCTGTCCGACATCATGAGCGTGGAAACGCCCGATACCTTCACGCGGCCGATCTACGCGGGCAACGCGATCGCGACCGTGCAGGCCAGCGACGCGATCAAGGTCATCACGGTGCGCACCACCGGCTTCGACGCGGCCGCCACCAGCGGCGGGTCGGCGCCAGTCGAATCGGCGGCGGCGGCCGCCGACTTCGGCAAGTCGGCCTTCGTCAGCCGCGAGGTGGTCAAGCTGGACCGGCCCGAGCTCACCGCGGCCAAGATCATCGTGTCGGGCGGACGCGGCGTGGGCAGCGGCGAGAACTATCACAAGGTGCTCGAGCCGCTCGCCGACAAGCTCGGCGCGGCGATGGGCGCGTCGCGCGCGGCGGTGGACGCGGGCTACGTGCCGAACGACTACCAGGTGGGCCAGACCGGCAAGATCGTCGCGCCGCAGCTCTACATCGCGGTCGGCATCTCGGGCGCGATCCAGCACCTGGCCGGCATGAAGGACAGCAAGGTCATCGTCGCGATCAACAAGGACCCGGAGGCACCGATCTTCGGCGTGGCCGACTACGGACTGGTGGGCGATCTGAACACGCTGGTGCCCGAGCTCGTCGGTTCGCTCTGAGCGGTCCGGTCGGCGGTCGGCGGTCGGCGGTGCGTCGCATGCGATCGGGCCCGACGGTCGTGCTGCCTCTGCTCCTGCTGGTGCTGGTGCTGGTCGGCAGGCCGACGACCGCAGCGGCGGCCGGGGTGCTCTGCAGCGCCGACGTCGTCGCGCTCGGCGACAGCGCGGCGACGGTGCGTGAGCGTTGCGGGGCGCCCGTCGTGCAACGCTCGGACTGCGTCGCGGCGCCCGCCAGCGACCCGCCGGCCGGCACGTCGGGAGCGCCGATGGACGCTCCGTGCGCCGCTGTCGAGCAGTGGAACTACCGGTCGGCGAGTGGACGCCCCTCCACGGTGTTGAAGTTCGAGTCGGGGCGGCTGAAGTCGATCGACGACGACCGCTCGACGACGAGTCCGAACGATCGCTGACCGCGATCCGCGCGCGTCAGACGTAGCACGGCAGGCGCTGGCCGGGCAGCAGATCGTAGGGCGCGGCCCAGCCCGGCAACGCGGCGAAGCGGTCCAGCCAGGCGGCGATGGCCGGATGCGAATGCGAGAAGTCGTAGCCGGTCTCGTGCGAGGGGAAGACGAGGTAGCCGGTCATGGACAGGTCCGCCACCGTGGGCACGTCGGCGGCGACGAACGGAGAGGACGCGAGCCGCGCTTCGAGGATCTCGAGGAAGTCGTCGACCCGGGTCTTGTGGAACGCGAGGACGACCGGGTTCGAGTCCTTCGAGAAGGCGCGACGATAGCGGTACGGCGCCATGAAGCCGCTGAGCTTCTGGTTGTCCCAGAACAACCACCGGAGGACCTCGAAGCGCTCGTTCTCGTCCCGGCCGCCGAAGCGACCGAAGCGCTCGGCGAGACGCAACAGGATCGGCGCGGTCTGCGTGAGCGACACGCCGTCCTCGATCAGCACCGGAATCTCGCCCATGACGTTGACGCTGCGGCGCCATGCCTTGGTGAACGTGACGCCGCTGCCGAAGTCGGTCCAGACCGGTTCGAACGACTGGCCGCACAGGGCAAGCATCAGCGCCAGCTTGTAGCTGTTGCCGGACTCGGGAAAGTAGTGGAGTCGGTAATCGGCCAAGGCATCGGCCCGGTTGGTCGGCGAGCGCTGCGGCGGTGCCCATCGGCATCTTCGTCCCGGCGTTTCGCGGGGTCGAACGGTCTTCGATTCCGGACGACCGGCACCGCCGCCCGAGCGCAAGGGATGCCACCGACGAGTGAACCGGGCCGCGTTTCCCCGGTCGGGCATGATGCCATGCACTGCCGGGCCGATCGAGCGCCGGCCTCCGGGCGAACCGCTCGAGAACGAAGACAGAGGATCGAGAGACCATGAGCTACACCGCCCCGCTGAAAGACATGCTGTTCGTGATCGAGCAGCTCGCCGACCTCGACGCGGTCGCCGCGCTGCCCGGCTTCGAGGACGCCACGCCGGAAACGGCGCGCGCGGTGCTGGAGGAGAACGCGCGCTTCGTGCAGGACGTGATCGCGCCGCTCAATCGCGCCGGCGACACGGCCCCGTCGTCGTGGCACGACGGCGTGGTCACCACGACCGCCGGCTTCAAGGAAGCGTTCAGGAGCTACGCCGAAGCGGGCTGGCAGGGCGTGCAGCACGACGTCGACTACGGCGGCCAGGGCCTGCCCAAGCTGATCGCGACGCCGTGCATCGAGATGCTCAACGCGGCCAACCTGTCGTTTGCCCTCTGCCCGCTCCTGACCGACGGCGCCATCGAAGCGCTGATGACCGCGGGCAGCGATGCGCAGAAGGCGACCTATCTGGCCAACCTGATCGCGGGCAAGTGGACCGGCACGATGAACCTGACCGAGCCGCAGGCGGGCTCCGACCTCGCGCAGGTGCGCACGCGCGCGGTGCCGCGGGGCGACGGCACCTATCGCGTCTTCGGCCAGAAGATCTACATCACGTACGGCGAGCACGACATGGCGGAGAACATCGTCCATCTCGTGCTGGCTCGCACGCCCGACGCGCCCGAAGGCGTCAAGGGCATCTCGCTGTTCACGGTGCCGAAGACGCTGGTGAACGCCGACGGATCGCTCGGCGCGCGCAACGACGTGTACTGCGCGTCGATCGAGCACAAGCTCGGCATCAAGGCGAGCCCGACCGCGGTGCTGCTGTTCGGCGACGGCAACTTCCCGGTGGCGGGCGAGGCCGGCGCGATCGGCGAGCTGGTCGGCGAGGAGAACCGCGGCCTCGAGTACATGTTCGTGATGATGAACGCCGCGCGCTTCCAGGTCGGCATGCAGGGCATCGCGATCGCCGAGCGCGCCTACCAGCAGGCGGTGGGCTACGCGAAGGACCGCGTGCAGTCGCGCGACGTGGCCGGCTCGAACGGACCGGTCAGCATCATCCACCACCCCGACGTGCGGCGCATGCTGATGACGATGCGCGCACAGGTCGAGGCGGCCCGCGCCATCGCCTACGTCACGGCGGCGGCCTACGACGCCGCGCACCGGTCCGACGACGCGGCGACGCGAAAGCAGAACCAGGCGTTCTACGAATACCTCGTGCCCATCGTCAAGGGCTGGAGCACCGAGCTGTCGATCGAGGTCGCGTCGCTCGGCGTGCAGGTGCACGGCGGCATGGGCTTCATCGAGGAGACCGGCGCCGCCCAGCACTATCGCGACGCTCGCATCCTGACGATCTACGAAGGCACTACCGCCATCCAGGCCAACGACCTGGTGGGCCGCAAGACGGTGCGCGACGGCGGCGCCACCGCGCACGGCATCGTCGCGCAGGTGCGCCGGACGGCCGCCGAACTCGCGGCGTCGACCTCGCCGGCGCACGCGGCGGACCTGAAGGCGATCGCCAAGCGGCTCGCCGCGGGCGCTGCGGCGCTCGAAGAGGGGATCGACTTCGTGGTGGCGCACGCCAGG
>CAHJXF010000125.1 GCA_903644065.1 Betaproteobacteria bacterium | reverse complement strand
CGGCGGCGATCCAGCGCTGGATGCGACTGCGCGAGTACTCGCCGAGCCGCGTCGCCAGCCACTTGTCGAGGCGTCCGCCATCGGCCTCGGGCCCCGCGACGAGCCGCAGCGTTGCCGCGCTCGGCGCCGCGCCGTTCGGGCTCTCGACACCGGGCGTCGCGCCCTGTTCGGCCACCAGGTCGTCGTCGTCCCATCCGCTATACTTGCGCGCTTCGATCGAGGCGGGTTGCGGCATGAAGGACGTCATGGAGGGGGTCGGTTCGGTAGCGGGTGAAGCCGCGGCGCCACTTCGCGCGCATTCGTTCGCGGGGTCGTCGAGCCGGCGCCTCGTCCTCGTCGCCACGCTCATGGCGAACTGCGCGTTGGTCGGTTGCGGCCTGCTCGGCGGCGAATCCAGCGACAAGACCGCGAACTGGAGCGCGCAGAAATTATATTCGGAGGCCGAGGACGAGATGTCCGCCGGCGGCTACACCCAGGCCATCAAGTACTTCGAGCAGCTGCAGTCGCGTTACCCGTTCGGCCGCTATGCGCAACAGGCGCAGATGGAGGTGGCCTACGCGCAGTGGAAGGACGGCGAGAAGGACCTGTCGCTCGCCGCCGCGGACCGCTTCTTGAAGACCTATCCGAACAGTCCCAACGCCGACTATGTCTGGTACCTGAAGGGGCTGGTCAATTTCAACGACAACCTCGGGCTGCTCGGGTCGCTGGCGCAGCAGGACCTGACCGAACGCGATCCGAAGGCGCTGCGCGACGCGTTCGACGCGTTCCGCGAACTGGTCACGCGCTTTCCGGACAGCAAGTACACGCCCGATGCCGTGATCCGCCTCAAGTACCTGGTCAACGCGATGGCGGCGCACGAGGTGCACGTGGCGCGTTACTACCTGCGGCGCGGGGCCTACGTGGCCGCCGCCAACCGCGCCGAGATCGTCATCAAGCAATACCAGCAGGCGCCCGCCGTGCGCGACGCGCTGCAGGTCATGGTCGCCGCCTACGACGGCCTGTCGATGGGGCAGTTGCGCGACGACGCGAAGCGCGTCCTCGACTCCAACTTCCCGGTTGGCCAGGACGCGGTCGTCGAGAAGAGCCCGTGGTGGAAGCTCTGGTGACCGTCTGGCTGCATCGAGCTCAGGACGGATGCGGTAACGCTTCGCCGGCGACGGTGAGGTCGGCCGCGGGCGCATCGAAGAACGCCGTGGCGACCTCCGCATCTCGGGTGCGCCGGAACGGCGGCAGGCTCTGCCAGATGCGGCGTCCGTAGGGCTTGGTGACGAGCCGCGGGTCGCAGATCATCAGCACGCCACGATCCGTCTCGTCGCGGATCAGGCGGCCGGCACCCTGTTTCAGGCTGATCACCGCGGTCGGCAACTGATAGTCCATGAACGGATTGCCGCCACGCCGGGCGAGCGCCTCGAGCCGTGCGGCCAGCACCGGATCGTCGGGCGGCGCGAAGGGCAGCTTGTCGATCACGACCAGCGACAACGCACGGCCGCGCACATCGATGCCCTCCCAGAAGCTCTGGCTGCCGACCAGCACCGCGTTGCCGGCCCGGCGAAAGCGCTCGAGCAACTGGCTGCGACTGCCTTCGCCTTGCTGCAGCAACGGGAAGTCGAGGCCCTCGGCATCGAGCCGCTGGCGCAGCAACTCACCGGCCGTCCGCACCGCGCGCAGGGTCGTGCACAACACGAAGGTGCGCCCGCCCGCCGCGCGGATCAGCGACCAGGCGGCCTCGACGACGGCGGCAGTGTAGTGCGACGACAGCGGATCGGGCAGGCCCTCGGGCAGGTACAGCAACCCCTGCGTCGCGTAGTCGAACGGACTGGGCCAGCTGCGGGCATCGGCGGTCGACAGGCCGAGCTGCGTCGTGAAATGTTCGAAGTCGTTCTTCACCGCGAGCGTCGCCGACGTGAAGATCCACGCCCGGGGCGTTCCTTCGCGCTCCCGGTTGAAGACGTCGGCCACCGACAGCGGCGTGCGATGCAGTTGCAGCGTGTGCGTGAACGCCTCCAGCCAGCGGATGGTCGGCGGTTCGTCGACGGCGCCCTGCCCGTCCGGGCCGTCGGTCTGCCAGCGGGCCAGACGCTCCGACAGCTGCGTCGCGCGACGCCAGCATTGCTCGAGCGACTCGGCCCGCTCGGCCTGCCGCTCGAGCACCGCGGCCAGGGTGGCCAGCACGCGTCGCACGTCGGCCAGCGCCGCATGGAACGGCGCGGACGGCGGCACCTGCGTGACGTTGAGCCGCTGGACGTCGGTGCCGAGCGACAGCCGCAGGTCGCGCGCCGCCTTCTCGAGCGGCACGACGGCATCGACCCAGGTCAGCGCGTCCCTGGCATGAGCGTGGCCCTCGGCCAGTACGTCGCGCGCCAGCTCCATGAGTTGCGCGGTCGATACCTGTTCGCCGAAGAACAGGGTCGCCGTCTCGGGCAACTGGTGCGCCTCGTCGAACACCACCGTGTTGGCCGCGGGCAGCAGGTCCGTGATGCCTTCGTCGCGCAGCACCAGGTCGGCGAAGAACAGATGGTGATTGACGACCACGACGTCGGCTTCCTGGGCCGCCCGCCGCGCCTTCATCACGAAGCACTCGCGAAAGTGCGCGCACTCGGTGCCCAGGCAGTTGTCGCGGGTCGACGTGACGAGGTTCCAGATCGGCGCCTGCTCGGGGACCTCGTCGAGTTCCGAGCGGTCGCCGCTGCCGGTCGACTGTGCGAAGCGCACGACCGATCGCAGATGCACGGCGTCCTGGCGCGACGTCAGGCGACCGCTTTCCTGCGTGCGCTTGAGATGCTCGTGGCACACGTAGTTGGCACGGCCTTTCAGCAAAGCCACGGTGACCGGCGCCTGCAGCGCCGCACGAACCATCGGGATGTCCTTCCGGAACAGCTGGTCCTGCAGCGTCTTCGTGCCGGTCGACACGATCACCTTTCCGCCCCACAGCAGCGCCGGTACCAGGTAGGCGAAGGTCTTGCCGGTCCCGGTACCGGCCTCGGCGATCAACGTTCCGCATTCGTCGATGGCGGCCGCCACCGCCTCGGCCATCTCGCGTTGCCCGTCGCGCGGCCGGAAGCCCGACACGTGGCTGGCCAGCGCCCCGTGTTCCGAGAACAGCTCGGCGAGCGCGGCGCGATGGTCGGAAGCGATGGAGGACAACGGTGGTCCGCTGATGGGCTCGGCGACGGCGTGCGGCCGCGTCAGGCGGGGATGTCGGGGACGAGCCGGATCTGCAACTGCAGGATCTGGTCCTTGATCTGCAGCTTCTTCTTCTTCAGCCGGCGCAACTGCAGTTCGTCGTGTCCGGGGAACTCGGTCAGCCGCGCGATGACGTCGTCGAGGTCGCGGTGCTCGACCTGCAACGCGACAATACGGTACTGAATCGGCTCGTCTTCCATCGTTATGCGGGCTTGCGGTGCGTGCCATAATGCCGTGGGTTTCCATTGTAAAGCCGCCTTCGCGATCCGGTCCGCGAACTCCGCCCGCGATGTCAGAGCAGCCTCCCCTCGGCGTACGGTCCACGATCAATCCGGCGACGATCGCTGCCGGCCTGCGCATCACCGCTTGTACCGGGCAGCACATCGGCGATCGCGCGGAGCAACAGGATCGCGTCGGCATCTTCACGTCGCGTCGCCTGCCGGATTCCGCCCTCTTCGTCGTCGCCGACGGCATGGGCGGCAAGACGGGCGGCGCGATGGCCGCCCAGCAGGTCATGAGCACCGCGAAGAACCTGTTCGCCGAATACTCGGTCGGCGAGTCGATCGAGGCGCTGCTGACCGAAATCGTGCGCGAGGCGCATCTCGTCATCCGCCTGTCCGCGCTGTCGACCGAAAAGGAACCGCACAGCACCATCGCCGCGTTGATCGTGCAGCCGCACCGCGCCGACTGGGCTCACGTCGGCGACAGCCGCCTGTATCGCTTCAACGCCGGCAAGCTGGCCGGCCGCACGACCGATCACTCGTATGTCGAGCAGCTCGTCAACGAAGGCAAGCTCGACCGGAAGGGCGCCAGTTCGCATCGGCTGTCCAATCTGCTGACCCATGCGCTCGGCACCAGCAAGCAGCCGTCGATCGACTTCGACAGCATCGACGCGCTCGCTGCCGGCGACACCTTCATGCTGTGCAGCGACGGGCTGTGGCACTACTTCACCGACCAGGAGCTCGCGCTCGTCCTCGACGGTTTCCCGCCACGCCAGGCATCGGAGCGCCTGATCCAGATCGCGCGCGAACGCGCGGGCGGCGGCGGCGACAATTGCACGGTCGCGATCGTCCGCATGGAGCCCGTCGAGGCGACCCGACCCGGGCGCGGCCCGCTGATCCTGTCCAATACCCAGCCGCCGCGCTACTGAAGCGCCCGTGTAGGTCATCGCAGCGAGGCGCGCACTACCGATGCGCACTACCGACGCGCACCACCGAAACGCGCCACTGACGCGCAGCGCGCGGCGCGCGGCATCGCGTCGGGCGAGCCGCCGCGCGTCGCCGTCGGGTCCTCAGGTCCGCGGGATGACGGCCGCCGCCGTCGCGGCAGCCTTCGCTTCCCTCGCCTTCTTCTCGTCGTCGCGGCGCTTGCGGTCCGCGGTCTTGGCGACGAGGCGGCGCTCGATGTCCTTCTCGTGGGTCGCGGCCTCCCTGACCTTGATGTCGTGGTCGGCCACATTCTTGGCGCGTTGCCTTGCCTGGAGCTCGGCGGTCGCCGGCTTCACGGTGCGGATCGCCGGGTGCGGCGACGGCGCCGCGCGGACCGCCTTCGACCGCGCCTGCAGGGCCGCGTCGCGCTGCCGCTGGACCTGCTTGTCGTCGAACGCCTTCTGGTTGCGCGCCCGCTGCGCCCGGTCCGCGTCGGCGCCTGCCTCGCGCTCCGTTTCGCGCCGCGCCCGCTCGGCCTCGATCCGGTCGGCCTTGTCGCGCCGCTTGTAGCGGTTCGCCTCGAGTTCGACGGCGTCGATCTCGCCGAGCCGTTCCCGCTGCCGCTGCCGCGCTTCGTCCAGGCAGCGATTGACGAGAAACCCGTTGCAGTCGCGGGCCTCGACCTTGAACTGCTTCTCGACGCGGGCTTTCGCCCCGCTGGTCGAGGCCAGTGCGGCGTCCGCCCGCTCGGTCGACTGGATCGAGGACGGAGGAAACAGTTCGCGGAGCGATCCGGGAATCGGAGCCGTCTCGGTCTCGGCGAAAGCGACGCCGACGCAGACGCCGACCGACGACGCGAGCACGATGGCCCGTGCCACGACGCGGCACGCCGCCGTGCGGAAGGAAGTCGCCATGCGGCGATTATCGAAGATCACAGATCGACGCGCGCCGCACGCCGTTCGGACCGCAGGTACTCGACGGATTGCATCTCGTGGATCCGGCTGACGGTGCGCTGGAACTCGTTGGCCAGCACGCCCACCGTGTACAACGCCTCGGGCGGAACGGCGGCGGACAGGATCAGCTTGATCCGCCGGTCGTAGCACACGTCGACCAGCCACGTGAAGCGCCGCGCCTCGGACGACAGCGCCGCCCCCATCTGCGGCACCTCGGACACGATCACCGTGTGGAAGCGGTTGGCCAGTTCGAGATAGTCGTTCTGCGAACGCGGCCCGCCGCACAGCGTGGCGAAGTCGAACCACACCGCGCCGCCCCCGCGCCGCAGCGCGCGGATCACGCGGGTCTCGATCGTCAGTCGCGGGTCCTCGTCGCCGGCCCCGGCGATCGCGTCGAACGCGTGGCGCAACGCGCGGTCCGTGTCCGCGCCGAGCGGCGTGAGATAGGTCCGGGTCCGTTCCAGCAAGCGCGTGCGGTAGTCGGTCCCGCCGTCGACGTTGACGATGTCGAGCCGTTGCTCCAGCAACTCGATCGCAGGCAGCACGCGCTCGCGATGCAGCCCTTCGGGGTACAGCGTGTCGGGCCGGTAGTTCGACGTCATCACGAACACCACGCCGAGGTCGAGCAGCGCCGACAACAACCGGTGCAGGATCATCGCGTCGGCGATGTCGCTGACGTGGAATTCGTCGAAGCAGACCAGCCGGTACTTCTGCGCGAGACGGCGCGCCACCTCGTCGAGCGGATCGCTCATGCCCTTCAGCGTATCGAGCTCGCGATGCACGCCGCGCATGAATTCGTGGAAGTGGATGCGCGTCTTGCGACGCACGTCGACCACCGAATAGAAGCTGTCCATCAGGAAGCTCTTGCCGCGTCCGACGCCGCCCCACAGGTACACGCCGCGCGGCGGCGGCGCGCGCGACAGCGTGCGCATCAGCACGTTGCGGCGATGACGCTTGAAGTCGACGAAATCGTCGTACAGCCGCTGCAGGCGATCGACCGCGATGCGTTGCGCTTCGTCCTGCTGGAAGCCGTGCCGGGCCAGCGCATCGTCGTAGAACTCGTGGACGTTCATCGCTCCGGCCCGCCTCTCGCTCGAGGCGGCACGCGGACGCATCGCCGACGTCGGGTCATCGCGTGGTGCGAGGCGGCCGTCCGACGTCGCGCTCAGAAGTTGAGGGTGCGCCTGTCGACCGCGAGCGCGGCTTCCTTGGTGGCTTCGGACAACGACGGGTGGGCGTGGCAGATGCGCGCGATGTCCTCGGCCGAGGCCTTGAACTCCATCGCCACGACCGCTTCGGCGATCAGCTCCGAGACGCCCGGACCGACCATGTGCACGCCGAGGATCTCGTCGGTCGTCGCGTCGGCGATCACCTTCACCATGCCGGTCGTGTCGCCAAGCGCGCGGGCCCGGCCGTTGGCCATGAACGGGAAGCTGCCCGCCTTGTAGGCGCGTCCGGTCAGCTTGAGCGTCTGTTCGGCCTCGCCGACCCAGGCGATCTCGGGATGCGTGTAGATCACCCACGGCACGGTGTTGAAGTCGATGTGCGGCCGCTGGCCCGCGATGCGCTCGGCGACCGCCACGCCCTCTTCCTCGGCCTTGTGCGCCAGCATCGGACCACGCACCACGTCGCCGATGCCCCACACGTTCTCGAGGTTGGTCCGGCACTCGCCGTCGACCAGCACGAAGCCGCGCTCGTCGCATTGCAGGCCGATCGCCGCCGGTTCCAGCCCGGCGGTATTGGGCAGGCGGCCGATCGACACGATCAGTCGATCGTAGGTATCGGTCTGCTGCCTGCCGTCCGCATCGGCGTACTCGACCGCGACGTCGTTCGCGCCCGGCGCGATCTTCGTGATCTTCACGCCCAGCTTGATGACGAGCCCCTGCTTGTCGAACGCCTTCTTCGCTTCCTTGGCGATCTGGTCGTCGACCGCGGCGAGGAACACCGGCAACGCCTCCAGCACCGTGACCTCGGCCCCGAGACGGCGCCACACGCTGCCCATCTCGAGACCGATCACGCCGGCTCCGATCACGCCGAGCTTCTTCGGCACGCCGTCGATCGCCAGCGCGCCGGTGTTGGACAGCACCAGCTTCTCGTCGAACGGCGTGTCGGCGAGCGAACGCGGCACCGAACCGGTCGCGACGATGACGTGCTTGCCGATCACGCTTTCGCTCGCCGCGCCGTCGGCCGCGCCTTCGCGCGCCACCTTGATCTCGTAGCCGCCGTCGACCTTGCCGACGAACGATCCGCGGCCGAGGAACGAGGTGACCTTGTTCTTCTTGAACAGGTACGTGATGCCGTCGTTGTTCTGCTGGACGACCTTGTCCTTTCGCCGGTGCATCTGCCCGAGGTCGAGCTTCAAGCCCTCGACGCCAATGCCGTGCTCCGCGAAACCGTGGCCCGCCATCTCGAAATGCTCGGACGATTGCAGCAGCGCCTTCGACGGAATGCACCCGACGTTCGTGCACGTGCCGCCGAGCGCGGAGCCGCCCTTCGCGTTCTGCCACGCGTCGATGCAGGCGACAGATTGGCCGAGCTGGGCTGCGCGGATGGCCGCGATGTAGCCGCCGGGCCCGCCACCGATGACGACGACGTCGAAGTTCTTGCTCATGGCGATTTCTGCTCGAGAGGAATGGAGATGTGCAGCGGAGTCGCGATTCGCGACTCGATGGACTTGCGTTCGCAGGCGCCGTTTGCAAGGCGGAGGCGAGGTGAAGGCGAGGCAGACACGCAGCGTCGCCTCGGCCCACGCCCGTGGTCGACGGACCCCGGCTTCAACGCTCGACCGGCACGAAGATCCAGAGCAACAGGTAGGGGATGAAGCCGAGACCGCCGAACAGCACCGACAACGCGAACAGCAGCCGCACGATCCAGCTGTCGATGCCGGTCAGTCGCGCGATGCCGCCGCAAACGCCGCCGATCCAGCGGTCCGACTGCGAACGTCGCAGGTTGTTGATGGCGGCGACGTCGGGGTCGACCTGCAGGGTACTGCCCGACGACGCGCCCGGCGCCTGCGTGAACAACCGCGCCTTTGCCGCTTCGAATTCGTCGTCGGTCAGGTGTCCCGCGGCGCGTTGCGCGGCCAGTCGGTCGATCTCGTCGGCGACGGACATGGTCTTCGCCTCAGAGGTCGAGCAGGATGCGCGCCGGATCCTCGAGCGCGTCCTTCATCGCGACCAGCGCGAGCACCGCTTCGCGTCCGTCGATGATGCGGTGGTCGTACGACATCGCCAGGTAGTTGACCGGCCGGATCACCACCTGCCCGTTCTCGACCCACGGACGGTCCTTGGTCGCGTGCACGCCCAGAATGGCGGACTGCGGCGGGTTGATGATCGGCGTCGACAGCATCGAGCCGAACGTGCCGCCGTTGGAGATCGAGAACGTGCCGCCGGTGAGGTCCTCGATGGCGAGCTTGCCGTCCTTCGCCTTGCCGGCGAACTCGGCGATGGCCTTCTCGATGTCCGCGAAACTCATCTGGTCGACGTTGCGCAGGATCGGCACCACGAGGCCGCGCGGCGAGCTGACCGCGATGCCGATGTCGAAGTAGCCGTGATAGACGATGTCGGTGCCGTCGACCGACGCGTTGACGATCGGGTACTTCTTCAGCGCGTACAACGCGGCCTTGACGAAGAACGACATGAAGCCGAGCTTGACGCCGTGCTCCCGCTCGAACTTGTCCTTGTAGCGGTTGCGCATCTCCATGACCGGCGCCATGTTGACCTCGTTGAAGGTCGTGAGGATGGCCGCGGTGGCCTGCGACTGGATGAGGCGCTCGGCCACCCGCTGGCGCAGCCGCGAC
Source organism: Betaproteobacteria bacterium (assembly GCA_903644065.1). Classification (GTDB taxonomy): domain Bacteria; phylum Pseudomonadota; class Gammaproteobacteria; order Burkholderiales; family Burkholderiaceae_D; genus CAHJXF01. The sequence goes on along the minus strand of CAHJXF010000125.1, from coordinate 29 downwards.
ATCGGCACGCGCTGGTCGGTGCGCCCGTC
>CAHJXF010000124.1 GCA_903644065.1 Betaproteobacteria bacterium | reverse complement strand
CTGCTGGCCGGCATGACCCGCGTCACCGCGGTCGAAGGCATCACCGAGTACGCGCTGCCCAACGGCCTGCACGTGCTGACGTTGCCCGATGCGTCGAAGCCCACCACCACGGTCAACCTGACGATCAAGGTCGGCTCGCGGATGGAGAACTACGGCGAGACCGGCATGGCGCACCTGCTCGAGCACCTGATGTTCAAGGGCACGCCGCACTTTCCAGATCCGAAGCGCGTGATGAGCGACCGCGGCCTGTCGTGGAACGGCACCACGTCCGACGATCGCACCAACTACTTCGCCAGCATGGCCGAGAACCCGGAGAGCCTCGACGTCTACCTGCACTGGCTGTCGGAAGCGTTGACATCGTCCTTCATCGCCAAGAAGGACCTCGACTCCGAGATGACGGTCGTGCGCAACGAGATGGAACGCGGCGAGAACGATCCGGGCAACGTGCTGTTCCAGAACGTGCGCGCCGCCGCCTATCACTGGCACAACTACGCCAACAGCACGATCGGCGCGCGCGCCGACGTCGAGAACGTCGACATCTCGCGGCTGCAGGCCTTCTATCGCAAGTACTACCAGCCCGACAACGCGGTGCTGATCGTCGCCGGCAAGTTCGACGAGCCCAAGACGCTGGCACTGATCGCGTCCACCTTCGGCAGGCTGGCGAAGCCGAAGCGCGTCCTCGAGCCCACCTACACGCTCGACCCGACCCAGGACGGCGAGCGGTCGGTCACGCTGCGCCGGGTGGGCGACACGCCGGTGCTGCTCACGCTGTACCACCTGCCGGCCGGCTCGTCGCCCGACTTCGCGGCCGCGACGCTCGCGGCCACGATGCTCGGCGGCCCCGAGTTCCGACTCAACAAGGCGCTGGTCGAGCAGAACCTCGCGGCCGCTGCGTTCGGCGGCGCGCGCGGCCTGGCCGAGCCGGGTTACGCGTACTTCGGTGCGCAGCTGAAGAACGACCAGTCGCTCGACGCGGCCCGCGATGCGTTGATCGGCACGGTCGAGAACGTCGCCGCGCAACCGTTCACCGACGCCGAGCTCGATCGCGCGAAGAACATCTGGCTGCGCGGCTTCACGCAGACGCTCAACGATCCGCAGCGCGTCGGCATCGGCCTGTCCGAATACATCGCGCTCGGCGACTGGCGGCTCGGCTTCGACCGGCGCAATCGCGTGATGGCGGCCACCGCGGCCGACGCCAACCGCATCGCGAGCGAGTACTTCGTCACCAGCGACCGCACGCTCGGCACCTACATCCCGAGCCCGACGCCGGTCCGCGCGCCCGAGCCGGTGCGGGTCGACGTGGCCGCGCTGATGAAGGACTTCAAGGGCGGCGACGCGGTGGTGGCCGGCGAGAACTTCGACGTGTCGCCCGAGAACATCGACCGCCGCACGACGATCGCGACGCTGCCCGGCGCGGCTGGCGTGCGGGTCGCGCTGCTGCCCAAGACGACGCGCGGCGGCAAGGTCGTCGCGGTGGTGGCGCTGCGCTTCGGCGACGAGAAGACGCTGTTCGGCAAGGATACCGTCGGCGCGGCCACGGCCAGCATGCTGGCGCGCGGCACCGAGCGTCTGTCGCGCGAGGCGCTGTCGGCCGCATTCGAGAAGTTGCAGACGACTTGGGCGGTGAGCGGCGGCGCGCAGGGGACGGTGCTGCGGCTCGAGACGTCCAAGGCCAATCTCGCTGCCTCGCTCGCGCTCGCCGCGGAAGTGTTGCGCACGCCCCGCTTCGACCCGGCCGAGTTCGAGCAGATGAAGGCCGGCTGGATCAGCGACATCGAGCAGTCGCGGTCCGATCCCGAGGCGCTGCTGACGCAACAGCTCGAGCGGCACGGCAATCCGTACCCGAAGGGCGACGTGCGCTATGCGATGACCGTCGACGAGTCGCTCGCCGAGATCGCCGCGTTGCGGCTGACCGACGTGCAGGCCTTCTACGCCGCCTGCTACGGCGCGTCGAACGGCGTGGTCGCGGCGATCGGCGACTTCGATGCGCCGGCGTTCACGTCGCAGCTGCAGTCGGGCTTCGGCGACTGGACCAGCAAGACGGCGTATACGCGCGTGCCGGAACCGCTGGTCGACGTGCCGCCGGCCAACTTCAAGCTCGAGGTCAAGGACAAGCAGAACGCGGTGGCCGAAGGCCGGCTCGCTCTCCCGTTGCGCGAGTCGGACCGCGACTTCCAGGCCATGCGGCTGGCCGCGCAGATCTTCGGCGGCAGCGGCAGCGGCCGGCTGTGGGATCGGGTCCGCGAGAAGGAAGGCTTGTCGTACGGCGTCGGCGCGTCGTTGTCCGGCGGGCAGTACGAGCCGAGCGCGGAGTGGTCGATCTACGCCATCACCGCGCCGCAGAACATCGACCGCGTGAAGGCGGCGGTCGACGACGAGACGGCCCGGGCGCGACGCGACGGCTTCACGGCCGACGAGCTGAAGAAGGCGAAGGAAGCGATCGTCGCGGCGAGCCGCCTCGGACGGGCGCAGGACGCGTCGCTTGCGCGCACGCTCGAGTCCTTCGTGGAGCGCGACAAGACGCCGAAGTACTTCGCGGAACTCGATGCGTTGCGGGCGCAGATCACGCTCGACGAAGTCAACGCCGCGTTCCGCAAGTACGTCGTGCCGGAGAAGATGGTGTACGGCGTGGCGGGCGACTTCGCGAACGCGAAGGGGGCGGTGGCGCGACTGCCCGGGAAGTGAGCGCGAGCCATCGAAGGTCGGCGGCGCGACCCGCGGTCGTAGCGGACGAACGCCGACCGGCGAAGCGCGCACGGACCGGTCGTGCGACCACGGGATCTTCGATCCTCGGTGACGGCCCGGCTGTCCTGCCGTCGACGATGCGAGCGGATGGCGACCTGCAGATGCGTCGGCCGCGGCGGGTCCTCGCGGTGAACGCTTCGACGATTCAAGCCTGAAGCGCGGAAAACGGCATGGGCCCGCCCGGTCACGCGACCACGCCCGACGATCGCCGGCTCGGTCGATGGCGACCTGCGCGATCCGTCCGGTCCGCGGCGCTCGCCGGGTGCCTGGTCGCCATGTCGGCATCCGCGCGACCGATTCCCTTCGATCCTTATCCGCACCAGATGACGCCCCTGCCGATCGCGGGCGTGAAGCCGTCGACCTGCGTTCGGCCGCAATCCCGATCGTCCGCGCGGCGCGTCTACCGGATCGACGAGCCGGGCACGTCCAGGGGCACGTATCGCGGTTATGGCGACCCCCGGCTCCTGCCGGTCCGTGTCACGGTCCGCTTCGGCGACCACGGCGCGATCGACGGCATCCTGCAGGGGGCGACGACGGACCTGGCCTTCGACATCGCAGACCCTTTCAGGGACGCGCCCCGTCCCGTGTCGCACGTTGCACACCATCCTGCCTTCGCCAACCTGTGGGCGCCGCAGGTTCGACGAGACGACGCACGAGCCACGGTCCTGTACCGCTATCCGCTGACCAGCTCGACCTGGGAAATCGTGGGCGAGCATCGCGCTCGCGCCTGCCTCTACTTCGAGACGCGCTGACGCCGGCGTCGCTTCGAGGCGCGCCGACGGAGGGCGATCGCGATCGCGACGGTCGTCGGGCGGCCCGGTTCTGGTCGTCGTCGCGACGCTTCGACCCCGAACGCGTTTGCGGACCGTTACGGCCCGCGGTGCAGGCAGGCCTCGGTTCCACGATCTCGCGGCGCTCGGTCGATCGAGCGTGATGCGTGCGGTGGAGCGCGTCGAAGTCGAGCGAACGGTCCGCCGCCCGGCGCGATGGTGATCAAGATCGCGATGGCGCCGACGATGTCACCGCGGACCCGCACGGTCGGCCGACGCTCCCGAGGTCGACACGGCGGCAAGACGTATGCCGGACATCCAGGTGCGACGGCCTGTCCCTGCTCGCGACGGCCGCTTCGGCATGCCGCTCGAGGTCGATCGAATGTGGCAAGGTCGAGGCCTGTTTCGCCGTTGCCGGCCCTCGGCGTCGGTGGCGTCCCGCCCGACCCGACAGTCGGGCATCGAACCCTTTGGAAGGAGGTATCGCCCGTGCGGAGCGAACGTCTCAAGCAGACCGGTCTGTCGTTGTTCCTGATCGCGGCGGGACTGGCCCTGTTGCTGTTCTGCCGATTTACCGCCTTGCACCGGGGCGACTACTCGTTGAAGCTGCTGCTGCTCGGTTCCGTCGGCGTCGGCTGGGGCATGGCGACGGTCGTGATCAACTGGCGCGACCCCACGACCAGCAGGCGCCTGATCGAACGGGTCACGGATCGATCGACGCGCGGCCGGCAACGCATCGGTCCGATCCTGTTGCTGGTGATCGCCCTCGTCGTCGCCGTCGGGGCGATCGATTATCTGTTCGACGCGTGGATCGCTCACGACCTGGCGAGCTGCCGGTCCGCCGGTACCTGCGAGCGATCGGCCGCCAGCGGCGACGTGAACTGACGGACGCCCGGCACAGCGAGCGCTCACCCGGACGACGCCAGCGGGCGACGCGGTCCACCATGCACCCCGGCATCGTCGGCGTCGGCGTCGGCGTCGGCTCGCCCGCGGCGCACCGGACCGGCCGCGCTCATGGCATGCGCGGAGAGATCGCCGACTTCGAGCCGGATGGACGGCGACGCATCGCTCGCAGCCTCGTACAGGGCGTCGTGGGTGACGCCTCTCGACAGCGTACGCGTCGAGACGGCTTCGCGTTCGAGCGGGCCGCGACCGAACCGCGACAGCGCGACCGGTCATCCCCGTTCGATGGCGTCGTCGAGGTTTTGGTGGGCGACGACCGGCAGGAGCGGTCCACCTCCTCGTGCGGGACCTGCGAGCGGTCGTCGACGAGGCCCGCGGCCTACCCCGCGTCCAACCCGTCCTGCACCTGTTCGGCCGCCCGCAGCACGGCCCGCGCCTTGTTCTCGGTCTCCTGCCACTCCATCTCCGGCACCGAGTCGGCCACGATGCCGGCCGCCGCCTGCACCGCGAGCATCCCGTCCTTGACGAGGCCGGTGCGGATCGCGATGGCGAGATCCATCTCGCCCGAGAAGCTGAGATAACCGCACGCGCCGCCGTACAGGCCGCGGCGGGTCGGCTCGAGCCGGTCGATGATCTCCATGGCGCGGACCTTCGGCGCGCCGGACAACGTGCCGGCCGGAAAAGTCGCCTTCAGCACGTCGATCGACGTCAGCCCCGGCTTCAGGCGTCCCTCGACCGACGACACGATGTGCATCACGTGCGAGTACTTCTCGATCGCGAACCGCTCGGTGACCTTGACGCTGCCGATCTCGGCGATGCGACCGACGTCGTTGCGCGCCAGGTCGATCAGCATCACGTGCTCGGCGATCTCCTTCGGGTCCGCGAGCAGCTCGCTCGCGAGCGCCGCGTCCTGCGCCGGCGTCGCGCCGCGCGGCCGGGTGCCCGAGAGCGGACGGATGGTCACGATGGCGTCGGATCCATCGGGCGGGGCGCCGTCCACCGCCGCCCTCGGCCGCTGCTCGTGCCGCACCAGGATCTCCGGTGACGAGCCCACCACGTGGAAGTCGCCGAAGTTGTAGAAGTACAGGTATGGCGACGGATTCAGCGAACGCAGCGCGCGGTACAGCGTCAGCGGCGCGTCGCGAAACGGCTTGACGATGCGCTGGCCGATCTGCACCTGCATCGCCTCGCCGGCCATGATCAGCGCCTGGGCCTCGGCCACCGCGTCGAGATAGTCGTTCTTCGCGAAGCCGCGATGCGCGTCGGTGCGCATCGACGGCTGGCTGTACGGCACGTCGACCGGCCGCCGCAGGCGGTCGCGCAACTCGCGCAGACGGGCCCTGGCGCGACCGTGCGCCTCCGGTTGGGTCGGGTCCGCGTAGACCACGACGTAGATCTTGCCGGCCAGGTTGTCGACGACCACGACCTCCTCGGTCAGCAGCAGCAACAGGTCCGGCACGTCGAAGCCGTCGTCGGCGGCCGGCGCGGTCGCGACCAGCCGCGGCTCGATGTGGCGTGCGACGTCGTAGCCGAAGTAGCCGGCGAGGCCGCCCGTGAAGCGCGGCAGGCCGGGCCGCGGCGCCGCGCGAAAGCGTTCCTTGAACGCCGCGACGTGGTCGAGCGGATTGCCGCCGAGCGACTCGACGACCCGCCCGTCGGTCACGACCTCGGTCACGGCATCGTCCCCGTAGCCGCGGGCGCGGATCAGCGTGCGGGCCGGCAGGCCGATGAACGAGTAGCGACCGAACCGCTCGCCGCCGACCACCGACTCGAGCAGGAAGGAATGCGCGCCGGCGCGTTCCACGTGCGCGAGCTTCAGGTACAGCGACAACGGCGTGTCGAGATCCGCGAAGTGCTCGGCGACGAGAGGGATGCGGTTGTAGCCGTCGCCCGCCAGCGACTGGAATTCGAGTTCGGTCATGACGTCTTCGAGAAGGGCGCCCACGCGTTCGAACGAAGCGGGACGCGGAAGTCGAACGGCCGGATCGAGAGACCCGGCCCCGCGCTACGACGGGATCAGCCCCGCCAATGCGGGCGGCGCCAGCGTGTCGCGACAGGGCGGTGCGCCTGGAAACGGCACGGCGAGGACGAAGGTCGCACCGGGCGAACGATCATGAGGCGGGGCCGGAGCGACGAAGCGGATACGCGGGAAGGCGGGAACGGCGGCGAGAAAGGAAGGCGACCTGCGCGCCGTCAGTCGACGTCGTCCGCGGCATCGATCCAGCGTGCGGCGGCCAGCAGGTCGGGGACGATAGCACGCGTGAGTCCGCGCTCGAGCAAGCCCTGGGGCAGGTCGTCGACCCCGCTCGAACCCGGATAGCCGTACGGCACGGTCAGCGAGACGCAGCCCGTCGCCACGGCGGCCAGCGCGTCGTTTTTCGAGTCGCCGATCATCACGCACTGCGCCGGCTCGACACCGAGTCGCTCGCACGCGAGCAGCAGCGGCCCCGGCAACGGCTTCCTGTCGACCGTGTCGCCGCCGCCGACGATGCAGTCGAAGCGGTCGGCGATGTGCAACGCGTCGAACAGCGGGCCGACCAGCTCGCGCGGCTTGTTCGTCACGCATGCGATGACGCGGCCCGCGGCCCGCATCGCGTCGAGCCCTTCGACGGCCAGCGGGTAGAGCGTCGCGCTGGCGCCGTTCAGGCGGCGGTAATGCGCGAGGTACACCGGAAGCCATTCGGCCACGCCGTCGGCTCCGACCAAGCGGGCGACGAGGACCGACGCGCCCTCGCCGACGACTTCGGCGACGGCCCGCTGCGACAGCGCGGGCCGGCCGGCGTTCTCCAGCATCGCATTCGCGGCCGCCGCGATCTCCGACAGCGTGTCGACGAGCGTGCCGTCGAGGTCGATCAGGACGGCGCGGTGGCGGCCGGGCTCGGGCCGCCCGACAACCGGTGGAGTTTGCTGGTTCACGGTCCCGCCCGTCCGGCCGTATCGCCGCTCCGGCGCGCCCTGATCTCCCGCGGAGTGGAGGAGCCGCTCAGCCGCACGACGGCACTCACGCCTCGGGATCGCCCGACGGCATGCGTCCGCTCATGCCGTCGCCAGCGCGTCCCGCATCTTGTTCACCACGTCGCGATAGCCGCCGTCCGCATCCGGCGACCCGAAGACCGCCGAACCGGCGACGAACGTGCACGCGCCCGCCGCCGCGATCCGCGCGATGTTGTCGACCTTCACGCCGCCATCGACTTCGAGCAGGATGGTGCGGCCGGTTCGCGCGGCGTACGCGTCGATTCGTGCGCGGGCGTCGTTCAGCTTGACCAGCGCCTCGTCGATGAACGACTGCCCGCCGAAGCCCGGGTTGACCGACATGACGAGGATCAGGTCGATGCGATCCATCACGTAGTCGAGATAGGACAACGGCGTGGCCGGATTGAAGACCAGGCCAGCCTTGCAGCCGTGCTCGCGGATCAGGCCGAGCGTGCGATCGACGTGGTCGGACGCCTCGGGATGGAAGCTGATGATGTCCGCGCCCGCCGCGGCGAAGTCCGGCACGATGCGGTCGACCGGCTTGACCATCAGGTGCACGTCGATCGTGGCCGGCGTGCCGTCCGGGCGCTTCGCATGCGGCCGCAGGGCCTTGCAGACCATCGGGCCGATCGTCAGGTTCGGCACGTAGTGGTTGTCCATCACGTCGAAGTGGATGAAGTCGGCGCCCGCGGCGAGCACGTGCTGCACCTCGTCGCCGAGCCGCGCGAAGTCGGCCGAGAGGATCGAAGCGGCGATGCGATAATCGCGGCGGTTCAGGGCGTCCATGGCTGCGCGGGATCTCGGGTTCGAAGGGCGTCGGCGATTCGGGACGGCCCGTGCGAGCCCGTCGCGCCGGAGGTCGCCACCGATCGGGTCAGTGTACCGGAGCGCTTCCGGCGCAAGGACCGGCTGGTCCTCCGGTCAGCGGTGGCTCGCTCGAGGCCATGGCCCGGGCGGGGTTCGCCGGTTCGCCGCAACCGGGCCGCATCGCCGGCGGTCACTGGACCGGGCCGTCGCGCCGCGCCGACCCGCACGACCCCCGACCCGCACGACCCTTCCTCATCGGATCTCGACATGCCCACCTATCGCCTCGACGTCGCCGTCAAGACCCGCCACATTCCGGAGCAGTCGGACCCGTCCGAGAACCGTTATGTCTTCGCCTACACGATCACCATCACCAACGGCGGCAGCGTGCCGACCCAGGTCATCTCGCGTCACTGGGTCATCACCGACGCGCACGCGCACGTCGAAGAGGTCAAGGGACTCGGCGTCGTCGGCCACCAGCCGTTGCTGGCGCCCGGCGAGTCGTTCGAGTACACCAGCGGCAGCGCGCTGACCACCGCCACCGGCTCGATGCGCGGCAGCTACTTCGCCGTCGCCGAGGACGGCATGCGCTTCGAGGCGCCGATCGCCGAATTCGCGCTCGCGGTGCCGCGCGCGCTGCATTGACGCGGAGTCCCGTTCGCTCGACGGACGCAGGATGCGCTCAGCGGCGCGGTGGGGAGTCGGGCGCAGCGGGGTCGAACGCAGAGGCATCGGACGACGCCGCGGCCGGGGTCGACGGCGCCCGGTCGCGAAACGTCTTGGGTGGAGGCGCCAAGCGGCCGTCGCCGGACGACGTGGCCACGTCGCCGCGAGCCGTTCGACCGGTCGCATCCCGGCCGGCCCGCTCCAGCGCCTCGCGCTCGCGACGCTGGGTCGGACCGAACGTCCACCACACGATGAA
>CAHJXF010000123.1 GCA_903644065.1 Betaproteobacteria bacterium | reverse complement strand
GGCGCCCAGACGATGCGGGCCCCGCGGCTCCGGGCGAAGAGGAAGAACTCGTAGTCCTCGCCGCCGGTGCGGCCGAACTCCAGCGAGAACGGCGCGCGGCCGAGCCCGCGCAGGAAGCGCGTCGCGATCAGCAGGTTGCCCGCTTCGTTCAGCATCGGCGTCGGTCCGCCGCGGGTCGGCAGGAAGGACGCGTCGGTGGCCGCATGCGACCAGAAGGTGGGTGTCGAAGCGGTACGCAGGACCGGTCCGCCCGCGAGGTCCGCGTCGTGGTCGCGGCCGCTCGCGACGAGCGTCGCTAGCCAGTCGGGATCCGGCACCTGGTCGTCGTCCAGGCACGCGATCCAGCGTACCGCCGTGTCGCGCGCGACGTGGCTCACGACGTGGCTCAGCATCGCATTGCGCACGGCCGAGACGCCCCGCGTGGCGACGTGGAGTTCCACGAACGCAGGCAGCGCCGGATCGCGGAGCTCGGGCCAGGACGCGAGCGGTCGATCGTCGTTGTTGCCCACCACGATGTCGAACGCATCCGCCCCGCGTTGCGCCTGCAGCGCGCGCAGCAGTCGAGCGAGCTGCGCCGGCCGACGATAGGTCGGGATGCAGACGACCAGCATCGCGGCCTCGGCGCTCATTCCGTCGCCTCCAGGCGTCGGGCGAAGCGCTCCGGTTCGAGCAGGCCGGACACCACGTCGTCCCAGTTCGGAAAGGGTCGCGGCGTGAAGTGGCCGGCAGCGAGCGCCGCCTGCATCGCATCGACGATCGAGTCGACCGACCCCGGCCGATAGCCGAAGCGCGACGGCACGTCGCCGGCCACCGCGAGCGGACAGACCGCCGGGACGCCGAAGAACTCGTACTGCATCATCTTCATCGACGTGTCGGCCAGGTACGGCGGGATGCCCTCGCCGCGATACGGCGCGATGCCCACGGCGGCATGCTTGATGTAGCGCAACGTCTCGTCGTGCGGCATCTCGTCGTACACACGCAAGTTGGGCGGCAGGCCGTCGCGGTCGACCAGGCCCGAGCCGATGACGTGGAAGGTCAACGCCGGCAGGCGCGGCGCCGCGAGCTCGAAGAAGCTGCGATCGAACAGCATCGAGCCCACCGACACGGCGTGCCGGGCCGCGTCGCCCTCGTACGGCGTGGGGTCGGCCCGTTCGGCGATGCCGTGGTCGATGCCGTGCGGGACCACGTAGTTGCGACTGCCCCGCGGCACGCCGGGCGCGAGCGCCGCCGACGTGAGGCAGATCGCGGTCATGCGGGGCGCGACGCGCGCGAAGGCACGCGCCACGAAGTCGGCGACCTCGATCACGCCGAAGTCGTCGGACCCGATGTAGATCTTCCGCGCGCGCGGGTTGAGCCGCTCGGCGAGGTCGTGGAAGAGCACCGCCGATCCGGTCTCGAAGAAGATGGTGTCGGCCTCCACGATCCATCGCTCGAGCACTTGCGGCGCGCTCGCGACGTAGCGGCGGAACCAGGCGTCCTCGAGCGGGCGCAACGCGCTGCGCCGCGTGTTGAACGGATGCAGCAGCACCTTCCACAGGTAGCAGTCCACCCCGTCGACTCGTTCGACGCGATTGGCCCGATCGTCGAGCACGGCGCGCGGATCGTTCTTCCACCGCGACAGGTTGCTGTAGCGAAGCGAGAAGAAGCGGGTCGGACCGCCCCGCGCCGCCAGTCGCTCGGCGATGAAGTGGAGGTTCGCCTTGCGTCGCGTGCGGAAGTCGTGCGCGGTGAGCAGCAGCGTGTTCATTGGGGAAGCGCCTCGCCGACCGCGGGCGGCGGAACCACGATCGCCGCGCCCTTGCGACGGGCCCGCAGGCGGAACAGGATCGGCCGCTCGAACCAGCGCTCGGCGACCGCGATGCCGGTGACGGTCAGCGCGATCACGGCGAGACCGCCCCACGGTCGCAGCGAGGCAACCGACGTGCCGAACAGCCGGACCATCGAGCCGGTGAGGACGAAGAGCAGCGGCGTGTGCAGGACGTACATCGGATACGACCAGGCGCCGAGGAGCCCGAACCAGGCCGACCGCCGCGGCGTCGACGAGACGTTGGCCATCGCCACGATCGCCAGCGGGTAGGCCAGCAGCACGCAAGCCAGATCCAGCGTCCCTCCCGCGGGCAGCATGAACGACAGCAGCACCATCGCGAACACCAGCCACCACGGTGCCGAGAGCGACAGGCGACCGGCGCGATGCAGGCGATGCAGGCCGACGCCGGCGAAGAACGAGAAGCCGACCCGTGCCAGTCCCCCGGCGAACCCGGACCAATCGGAACCCACGTCGAGCGAGCCGCCGGACGAGGCGACGACGATCAGCGCCCCGGCGCCGATCACGATCGGCAGCGCCAGCACCGCACCCCGCAGCACGACGAACGCCGCGGCGAAGGCGAGGTTGACGAGCAGTTCGAAGAAGATCGACCAGGCCGCCGGATCGAGCGGATACAACATGGCCTTGCCGGAGAGCGCAGCGGGGACCGGCAGGAGGAGCAGCGCGAAGGGCAGCGAACGCAGCAGCGCGCCGGTCGAGGCGAGCACGGTCGATCCCATCGCCATGGCGAGGCCGAATGCCGGCAGCGCGAGGCAGAGACCGAGGGCGTACGCCGGATACAGCCGCTCGAATCGCAACCGCATGAAGGCGACCGTCGACAGGCCCGTCTCGAGCCGCCGATGATAGGCGTGGCCGAGCACGAAGCCGCTCAACAGGAAGAACAGGTCGACCGCGAGATAGGCATGCGGCAGCCACTGGGTCGCACCGAGCAGGTCGTGCGCGTGATAAACCAGGACGGCGAGCGCCGCGATGCCGCGCAAGCCGTCCAGCGCTTCGAAGGCATGGGGAGTCGCAGTGGGTTGCACGGTGGGAGCAAGAAGGATCGACAGACTGACGGTGGAGCAACAATGCGACGCAAGATCCAGGCCGCATGCGCCTTCACGGCACGGCTTCGGCTGCGCCGATCAGTCGCTTGAAGCGGAACCAAAGATGCCGTTGCCGCGCCTGGCGAAAGCCGCCGAGTTGATCCAGGACCGTCTGCAATTCGCGTCGCAGTTGCAGATCGGGTGGTTGCCGCTGCTCCGCGTCTCGCAGCATGTAGAACGCCGTGTGCACCTTGATGTCGAGTTGCTTGCGCAACGCGTTGCCGCGGCCTGCACGGCGGAGGCTGTCGCGGAAGCGCCCGAATTGCGGCGACTCGCACAATTTCCAGGCCTCGATGATGCCGTCGAGGATGCCACCGCGGAACGGGCGGCCTCGATTCGCTTCGCTGGTCGATGCGGCGTGGACGCGAAAGGTGACAAGCGCGCGCGGAATGAATTCGACCCCCACGTTGGACCCCAGCCGGTTCCACATTTCGCTGTCGCAGATCTGTACGAGCATTGGATCGAACGTGCCGTACTCGGCGAAGAGCCGACGCCGGACCAGCACCACCGAAGGCTCCCCGACGACGTTGATGTTGAAGTGATCCAACTTGGCGACGCAATACGCGTGCGGACTCAACGACCGGGTAGCACCGTAGATCGAATCGACCTCGTCCTTGTTGGCCAGATAGAACGCCTCCAGGACCGGGTCGGGACTGCCTTCAAAGAGGAAGTCCCGAGAGCAGGCGACGAAGCCGCCGCTCGCCTCGCCGACCTCCAGCATCGCCGCGAGGCAATCCGGCCGCATCAGGTCGTCCTGGAACAGGAACTTGATCCATTCGCCGCGCGACAGCTCGATGCAGCGGTTCCAGTTGCCGACCAGCCCGCGATTGACCTCGTTGACATGTACCTTGATCCGCGGGTCGTCGATCGCCCAGCGCCGGGCGATCGCGACACTGTCGTCGCTGGAGCAATCGTCGACGATCAAGACCTCAAAGTCGGCGAAGGTCTGCGCCACGATCGCGGAGAGACAGGCATCCAGGAACGGCGCGCCGTTGTAGACGGGCACGCAGATCGACACGCGCGGAGCGCTCACCATCAAAACACGCCGACCAAGGGCGTCAGCAACCCCTGACCACCATTTCTTACCAGCTCGGTTGGTCGAACGATAGAGCGAAAGAGGACGTGATCTGGCATGGCGGATCGTTCGGCACTTTGACGCCAGCACCGGTTGAAGAAGGGTCACGCTAACCGTGCGCAATCCGGGTAGGGGTCGGCGTCTATACTACGCGAAGCCTCCCATACGCCTATTGTGCGAACGCTTCTAACAATGAAGCGCGCCCATGCTTTCCACCGTCAACCACTTCGTTTCCCGATCTTGGCAGCGATTGCGAGCCCGTCTGTCGCGGCCGCGATGGATCGTTCGTCTACCGGCTCTGCCCAACGAGCGGCTCTGCATCCTGGTGACCTACGCCGCACAAGCGAAAGTCGCTGACCGCGTCCTTCTGCTCGCGCAGGCCTGGCGTTCGGCGGGCTACGCTGTTCTGCTCGTGGTCGCGACAGATCACCCAAGAACTCTTGTCTTGGACGCCGGCTGGGCGACCGCTTGTGACGGTTTGATGGTTCGCGGCAATCATGGTTACGACTTCGGTTCTTGGGCCGCAGCTGTGAGAGCCTTGCGTCGCCATTGGTCGCCATCGTTGCTCGCTTTGGCCAACGACAGCGTCTATGGGCCCTGCAACGGATTTGCCGAGCTCCTCAGACGGGTCGAGTCATCGAAAGCCGACGTGATCGGGCTGACCGACTCATATGACTATCGTCATCATCTTCAGAGCTACCTCACGTTCTACAAACCGACTGCCCTGAAGAACCCCGCTTTCATCGACTTCTGGTCAACCTACTGGGCCGGTGGTCGTGGCGACATCATCTGGCATGCAGAGCTCGAGCTCCTCCGTCGGATGAAGCGCGGTCAGCTGCAGGTTGAAGTGCTCTTTCCGTCTCCCATCAACTCGCCCGTCAATCCGACGTTGCAGTGCTGGCGCGAACTGATTGCGTCTGGCTTTCCGTTCGTGAAAAAACAACTTCTTAAAGACAATCCGACTGCCGTTGATATCACCGGATGGAAGCGCGTGCTTGAGGAAGCTGATTACGATCCCGAAAATATCGTCAGAGACTTGGGGGTACGGTTTGCCTTCACAGCGGCCGGCCTACATTCTTGAGCTTTGTCACGACTTTTGGCAATGATTTGACGAACAGCTAACCAGCCAAACAAGCGCTCCAATTCTTCTAGTCCACCTCGACATGTCGACTGATTCGCAGCCACACCCCCACGAAATCTCTTCTTTACCAGAACCGCTGTGCGTTTATTCATTCTGCACAATAGTTACTCGTGTTGCCGAGTATGAAGCGATGATAGCGGCGTTTTCCTCGAAAGGTTTTACCGAAGTTGATTGCGAATATCTCTACATCGACAACTCCGTAGCCAACTGTTACGACGCTTTCGAGGCATATAACCACTTTTTGTTAAATGCCAAGGGACGTTTTATTGTCCTCTGCCATCAAGACATCCTTCCAATCGCTGACGGAAGAGACGTCTTGGACTTCCGCCTTGCCGAGCTTGAAACAATTGATTCTCACTGGGGTTTGTGTGGGAACGCAGGTGGCCGTGCAGCCCGAGAACTGGTCGTACGCATCTCGCATCCTGCCGGGCAGGACGTCAAACTCAATGGGCCATTTCCGAAAGACGTCATGAGTCTGGACGAGAATTTCATCATCGTGCGGCGTAGTGCCAATCTTGCATTGTCCCGAGATTTGAGCGGTTTCCACTGGTACGGTACCGATTTATGTTTGATTGCCAACATCCTTGGATGGAAAGCTTACGTGATTGATTTCCACTTGCTGCATAAAAGCGCAGGGAACATCGGCGGAGACTATGATGCGAAAGGAAAGGAGCTTCGTCGCAAGTACGCTCACGCATTCCGCTCGCGTTGGCACCATGTGCCCACGAGCCAATCAATCTACATCTCCGCATCACCTGTCCGCACCTTCGTGGCTCGCGCCTACAACAAAATTCGTATCCGAATACAAGCGCTGCTAAATTGAAAAGGTCAAATAAGCGTCTTGCGTAGACACTCGTCATGCGGTGCGTCGCATAAAACGTTGAGTGACCAATGTATAGGCCTGGCGAATCTCATTGAAAAGCGGATGCATCATGCGATCGAGCATCAAGAGCCAGAAGACGATGCCAGTGACTACAGCCGGACCTATCGCCCACCAAGAAAGCGACGGCGACCAACCGGACGCCGCCATCAACACCGCTGCCGGCCCGACCGCGACGACCGCGAGGACCCCGCTTTGCCGATACAGCCGCCCGATCTCGCCCGGAGGCGCGCCAGCCATCTGCGTCATCGATGGCCCGTACAGCAGCAGGCCGACGATCGCCTCGAAGACACGCGCCGCCGCGGCGCCGACCAGGCTGAACCAGGCGCCCGCCGTGAAGGCGACCAGGCCGACCGCCGAACGCGTGACCTCGATGCGTGCCTGCCATCCGGTTCGTTTGGCGAGCACGCACACTTCCCAGTTCATTCCGAAGCCGAGCACGACGGCCTGGGCGATCATCAGCAGCGACAGCGGTGCCGCCGCAGCCATCCACGCCTCGCCGTAGAGCGTGTGGATCAACGGGCGGCTGAGCACGGCGATGCCGAGCAGCAACGGCCAGATCAACGCGGTCAGCATCGCCAGGCCATTGAGGAACGTCGCGTGCATGCTGCCGGTCGCGCGCATTTCCTCGGCCATGCGCGCGAAGATCACGCGGGTGCTCAGGCCGTAGACGTTGTCCCAGATCTGGTTCGACAGGCCGGACGCGCGGGAGAACACGCCGAGCGCCGCGGTGCCGAGGAGCCGGCCCAGGATCAGGTCGGACATGCGCTGCACCAGCGTCGCGAGTCCGCCGATCGACATCATCTGCAAACCGAAACGCGTGATGTCGCGCCAGCCGGTCAATCCGATCCGCACGCTGACGTGGCGGCGCGCGACGATGTTGAGCGCCAGCGTGCTGATCAAGCCCGATCCCACGATGGCAAGCGCCGGGCTGAGCGCGCCGGCGCCCAGCCAGGCACTGCAAAGCAGGATGGAACTGGTGCAGACGGCGCGCCCGACCGTGATCAGCGAGAGCACGCGAAACTGCATCTCGCGCTGCAGGAAGACGCCCGGCAGGAAATCGAAGATCCCTCCGAGCGGGGCGATGACTAGCAGCAGCATGACGTTTCGCACCGCGCGATCGAGCCCGAACGCCGGCCCGATCAGCGCGGTGCCGAGGATGCCCAGCGCGACCGCCACGTTCAACAGCGCATTGATCGTGAAGCTGGCGGCCAGCACGCCGGCGTCTGGCGACTCGTGCCGCATGAGGTAGGGGGCGATACCGAAGGCAGACAGGATTGACAACAGCCCCGCCGTCGCCATGGCAATCGCGAAGACGCCCATCTCGTACGGGCCGAGCAGGCGGGCCACGATCACCGAGACGCAGAACGTCAGCACGAAAACGAAGGCCTGCGCCCCGTACGACCAGGCCAGCGATTTACGAACGGACATGACGCATCGAAGAACTGGAAGTGACGGTAGCGAGGACGTCGGATCTCGGAGTCGACCCGCGTCCATCGAGGCGAGGCAGTCAGACGGCCGGCATCGCCGCGCGTGGTTTTGCTGCAGCGCAATGATAGGCCATCGAGTTCGAAGCACGCCGGCGACGGCGCGCGCGCTCCTCGGGCGGCTTCGGCCGCAGGCGAATCGCACCGAAACGGTTCGGTCGCGCGTCGTCGGTCCCACGAACACGAATCTTGCGCTCGGAAGCCGCGTCGCAGGCGTTAGCACCGCCGACGACGTCAACCGAACGATGCCTGCCTCGCGCGTAGCGACGTTTTATTTCCACGTGTAAACGACTGTCGTCCACGGCACATTTCGTCCGACACACGCGTCGATCTTCCGACACGACGCGGGGTCGAGCGACGCATCAAGTGGCGCGAGCGGTCGCCGATCCGGACTGTGTCCCTTTGTTGCGATCGACGCATCGCATCGGGACATCCCCTCCCGATCGCGAGCCTCGACATGCCCAGCCCTTCGCGCACTACCCGCAGACCCCTCGCCACCAAGCTGTTGACCCTCGCGATCCTGACCGGCCAGATCGGCGCCGCGCAGGCCGCGTGCTCGAGCTATGCCCTGCCCGGCGCCAACGTCGCCGGCGGCGAGTTCAACGCCGGCGCCAAGCCGGGGCGCTTCGGCTACGACTACATCTATCCGTCGCAGACCGAAGTCGACCTGCTGAAGAACCTGCAGCTCAAGCTGATGCGCGTTCCGTTCCTCTGGGAACGCGTGCAGCCCACCGCGTCGGGACCGCTCGTCGAAGCCGAGATGGTCCGCCTCGACACCGTCGTCAACCTGGCGACCGCCGGCGGACTGACGGTGGTCCTCGACGTCCACAACTACAGTGCCTACCAGGGCGTGTCGCTCGGCGGCACGAGCGCACCACCCGCCGCACTGCAGGACCTCTGGCGCCGCCTCGCGCTGCGCTACGCGAACAAGCCCAACGTCGTCTTCGGCATGATGAACGAGCCGAACGGCATCACCGCGGACGTGTGGGCGCGCATCGCCCAGCAGACCCTCGCGGCCATCCGGGCGACGGGCGCACAAAACCTCGTGCTGATCCCGGGCACCAACTGGACCGGCGCCCAGAGCTGGTTCTCGCCCGCGGGCTCGATCTCGAACGCCGACGCGTTGCTGCCGATCGCGCGCGGCGACTCCAAGGTCGTCTTCGAGGTCCATCAATACTTCGACACCGGTTATTCGGGCACGGCGGACACCTGCACGAGCAGCGCGAGCGCGATCTCGGCGCTCGACAACATCGGGACCTGGGCACGGACCAACCACGTCAAGCTGTTCCTGGGCGAGTTCGGGGTGTCGCAGCGCGCGGAGTGCCTGACCGCGCTCGACAACGCGACCGCGATCCTCGAGCGGGACAAGGACGTCTGGTACGGCTGGACGTACTGGGCCGCCGGCGCCTGGTGGGGCGACTACATGTTCAACCTGCAGTCGGCCAGCGGGCAGGCGGCGCAGGGTGCCGTTCTCAAGCGCCGCACGACGACGCTCAACAACCAGACCTGTCCGGTCACTTCGTCGCCTGCGCCCGCACCGGTGGCGACGCCTGCCCCGGCACCCGTGGCGACGCCAGCTCCCGCGCCGGTCGCGACGCCGGCACCTCCGCCGGTGGCGACGCCTG
>CAHJXF010000122.1 GCA_903644065.1 Betaproteobacteria bacterium | reverse complement strand
GGGCGCTGGTCGCCGGCCTCCTGTTCGGCGCCGCGGTCGCATGCCGCTCCGACGCGCTGGTCGTCGCGCCCGCCTTTCTCGGGGTGTCGTGGATGCGGCGGCGCCACCCGCGGGCGCTGCTGGCGAGCCTGTCGTGCGTCGCGGTCGGTGCCCTCGTCGTGCTGGCGATGCTCTACGCCGCGTTCGGCTTCACGCTCGTCGACAGCCTCGACGCGGCGCGCCATGCCGTCCAGTCGTGGAGCCGGGGACCGTCGCTGAAGACGCATGCGGCGACCCTGGTGTTCTTCATCGGGCTGCCGGCGATCGTGCTCGGCGCGATCAGCTTCGGGCTCCTGGTCAAGCGCCGCGATCGAGTGCTCGTCCTGACGGTGGCGGGCATGCCGTTTCTCTACAACCTCGTGTATCTCGGTAAGGCCTGGGAGGCTCGGTCGTTTCTACCGATGACGCCGTTCTTCGCGGCGCTGGTCTGTCTTGGCGCTCGATGGGCGATCGACCACGCTTCGCGCATCCAGCGCGTCGTCCTGGTCGCCCTGCTGGCGATCGTTTGGATCGCCCCACCGCTGCGCATCGCGACGCACGACGGTCCTCGGGAGGTCGTCGGGCGCCTATGGGCGCCGGTCCTGTGGAGCGCGTGGCAGCAGCAGCGGCGTGCCGACACGGAAGGTTTCGAATCCTTCGCGCGCGGCCTGACGACTGCGACGCTGGTCATGACGTCCGACTGGAACGCCGACCGCTATCTCCATCTGGCACTGCAGGACGCGGGTTTCCGGACGATCGGGACGCTCGGCGGGCCGGCGTGCGGACGGGTCGTCGAGACCTTCTCGCGCGGTGACGTGGTCGTCCGGCACCTGCGTCTGCACGTCCCGTTCGTCGCTATCCATCCCGCCTACCTGCCGTTGCGTTACGACACGTTCGTCGCGGCTTGCGGCGAGGCACCCGCCCGGACGTTCCAGGCCGGGTCGCTCGCCACGTTGCGCGACGCGGGAATGGCCGATCGCTGGACGCCGTTCTCGATGGAGCAGGTGCCGACCCTGCGTTTCCTGCCGCCCGTCGTCACCGAACCCGACGGCGTCGCGCCGCTCGACGGCCCGGCGCTGCGTCGCCTGCGCCACCACTGGGAAGCGCAGGCGACGCAGAGCATCGCCGCCGACGGCGCCGTGCTGCCGGCGCTGTTGCCTGCCTCGTCGCACGCGATCGACGCGTGGTTCGCCCCGATCTTGCGGAGCCTGCATGCGAGTTGAGCCGTCGCGTATCGCCGTCGCGCCGTCGTCGATCGGCCGCTTCCTGCGCTTCGCCGGCCTGTCAGGGCTCGGCTGGTTGCTCGACGTGCTGTTGCTGCTGACGCTCGTCCATTCAACGTCGCTGTCCCCGGCCGTCGCCAACGTCGTCAGCTCGTGCACCGCCGCCTTGAGCGTCTTCCTCGTGTCGCGCCTGCTGGTCTTCGATACCGCTTCCCACTACCTCCTGATCCGCGTCGTGATCTACGTCTTCTATGTCCTGGTCGTCATCTTCGTCGCCTCGTTCGCCATCGCGGCGCTGGTTCAGTGGCTCGCGCCGCTGTTCGCGCAACGGATGCCGCCGTCCTGGGTCGGCCTCGCGGCAGCCGGCGTCGCGAAAGTGATCGTCACGCCGCCGCAGCTGCTTTTCAACTTCCTCGTCGCGCGACACCTGAGCGAACGTGCGGCGACCCTGCGGATGCGCGATGCCTGAGCACACGATCCACCGGCCGGACCCGGAGCGCCGTCGTGTCTGAGGTCGACCTGATCATGCCGATGGCCGGACGCGGGTCGCGTTTCAGCCGGCAGGGCTTCGACCAGCCGAAGCCGCTGGTGCCGCTGGCCGGCAAGCCGTTCTACGCGTGGGCCGTGGAGAGCGTCGCATCGAAGGCCCGGGTCCGGGATCTCGTCTTCGTCGTCCTTCGCGAGCACATCGAGACCTACGCCATCGACCGCGACATCGAAGCGCGCTATCCGCACGCGCGCATCGTGGCGCTCGACGACGTCACCAGCGGCGCGGCCGAGACCGCGTGGATCGGCATCGACGCGGTGCGCGGCGATCGTCCGATCGCGGTCAACGACTGCGACCACGCGTTCGACGGCGGCGGACTCGACGCCACCGTCGCCGCGCTGGCCGACGGCCGCCATGCCGCCGCGCTGATGGGCTTCCGCTCGTCCAACCCGGGCTTCTCCTATGTGAGCTTCGACGCGGCCGGCGCGGTCGAGGGCACCGTCGAGAAGCAGGTGGCGAGTCCCTACGCGATCGCCGGTTGCTACCTATTCGGCTCGCCCGCGGTGTTCCGCGTGCAATACGACCGCTACCGGCGCGACTGTCCCTACGACGAACTGTTCGTCAGCGGGATGTACAACGCGTTGATCGAGGACGGCGGCACCGTCGGATTCCAGGAACTGCGCCGCCACCTGCCGTTCGGCACGCCGGAAGAGTTCGCGAGCGTCGACACGGCCGCACTACCGATCGTGACGAGCACCCCATGACGCATCTGTCGCTGCCTCTCTTCTTCGCCGCGGTGGTGCTGCTGTTCTGGGCCCACGTGATGCGCTGCTACCGGCAGACGCTGCTGTTCCCCGACCGCATGCTGCCGTGGCGCTTCGACCTGCTGCTCGGGTTGTCGCTCAGCCATGTGGTCAACACGGTGCTGCCGTGGCGTCTCGGCGAGTTGCTGCGGATCGCCTACGTGGCGATGCGCTATCGCCTGCGGCCTTCGTACGTCGGCGCGACGGTCGTCGCCGAGCGGCTGTCGGATCTCGTCGTCGTCGTCCTGCTGGCGGCGGTGCTGGTGATTCGCGAGTGGGGACCGCGGGCCGTTCTCCTGCGGCTCATCGTGCTGCTGGCGATCACCGCGCTGCTGCTCGTCGCTTTCGCCATCGCGCTCAGCGCGTCGCGACGCCTGCGTCGCCTGTCCTGGAATGCGGCGTCGATCTTCAACGCGCGTCTGCGCTTCGGGCTGATCGACCTGGTGTGGGGCTTCTCGCAACTGGTCGTGGGCAAGAGCCTGCTGCGCCGCGAGTTCCTGTTGCTCACCGGCGTGATGTGGACACTCTACGTCGGCTCGTACTACCTGTTCGCCATCGCGACATCGACCCCGTGGGTCGACGTCGGCTTCGTGCTGCTCGGCAGTCCCGGTCAGTCGCTGTGGCAACAGATCACCGTCGGCGGGACGGCTCTCGGGCAGTCGGCGTTGGCGTTGTTCGCGTTCACGTTGCTGCCGGTGGGGGCGGTGCTGCTCTACGGGCTGCTGCGCAACAGCGGACGCCGCGTGCTGCGCGCCGTGCCGCAGTTGCGGCGGCAGAGCTTCGCCGGACTCGCCATCGCGCAGCAGATCGCCGGCGACCGATTCAGCAGCCGCGCCGATTACGGTGCGTTCCTCGAGTCGCACTTCAGCGGTTCGAACGCAATCATCTCCGAGCTCGCGCTGATCGCGACGCAGGACATCCTCGTCGTGCGCCTGCTACCCGGCGGCTCCGACGCGGTGACCGCGCTGATCGAGGAGAACGGCGTCATCAAGATCCGCAAGTGCGCGGCGGGCGGCGCCGGCACCAAGCTCGCGGAGCAGGCCGAGTGGATGCAGCGCCATGCCGCCGCGCTGCCGCTGGCGCCGGTCATCGCCGAGACGCGCGGCGAAGCGAGCTACGTGTACGACATGCCGTTCCTGATCGGCGCGCGCGACTTCTACGAGGTCATCCACACGTCGTCGCTGAAAGAGAGTTCGCGGATCGTCGGCGAGGTGGTCGACCGGTTGCACGCCTTCCACGGCGACACCAGCCTCGGCGATGCCGACGACACGACGGTCGACGCGTACCTGCGCGGCAAGGTGGTCGCCAACGCGCAGCAGATCCACGCGTTCGCGTCGGTGGCTTTCCCGGACGGCCACTACCGCGTCAATGGCGTGGACTACCACCTCGACGAGTGGCAGCGACTGTTCGACATCGACTGGCTGCGCGGGCAACTGACCGAGCGCAACCACGCGATCGTGCACGGCGACCTGACGATCGAGAACATCATCGTCTGCAACGACACCGAGCTCGGCTGGTACGTCATCGACCCGAACTCGAGCAACGTCTTCAACTCGCCGCTGATCGACTGGGCCAAGCTGATGCAATCGCTGCATCTCGGCTACGAGGGCCTGAACCGCGCCACGCAGGCGCCGGTCCGGAACGGCGAGATCAAGGTCCTGTTCCTGCGCAGCAACGCCTACTCGACGTTGCACCAGTTCCTGTCCCGGCGGCTCGAAGGTCTGCTCGGGGCCCGCGCCATGCGCGAGGTCGCCTTCCACGAGATCGTCAACTACCTGCGCCTGACGCCCTACAAGATCAGGCACCACCCGGAGAAGGCGTTGACGTTCTTCGCGTGTTGCAGCGTGCTGCTGCGAAACTACACGGACGCGCTGGCCGCGGAAGCGGTGCTGCGCACGCCGCAGGTCGACGCCTGGGCCGGTGTCGCCAGTCCGCTCGTCGACGACCCGTCGCTCGCGCCGGTGGGCCTGCAATGATCCGCGGCCTGTTGTTCGATCTCGACGGAACCCTCGTGGACAGCGCGGCGCTGAACGCGTCGGCCTACGCGCGAGCGCTGGGCGAAGTCGGCGTCACGAGCGGGCTCGAGGGCCTGCAGGCGCAAGCTGCCGGACGCAACTGGCGCCAGTTCCTGCCGCCGATCCTCGCGCGGGCGGCGTCGACGGCCGATCCGGCGGACGTGGCGCGACGCAAGCAGGCGCTCTACGCCGACATGGTCGGCGACCTGCGGCTCAACGACGCGCTGCTCGCGTTGCTGAGCGCCTGCCGCGGCGCGTTCCGCATCGGGCTCGTCACGACCGCGTCGCGGGCCAACGTCGACTGCATCGTCGACCGCCACGGGCTGCGTGCCGTGTTCGACCTCATCGTCACCGGAGACGACGTCGACCGTCACAAGCCGCATCCGCAGGCCTACCTGATCGCGGCGGAGCGGCTCGGCCTCGCGCCGGCCGAATGCCTCGCGTTCGAAGATTCGGACATCGGTCTGGCGAGCGCGAACGCGGCGGGGATGCAGTGCATCCGCGTCGCGTTCGAGGCCGGGGCGGCCGGCCTCTCGAGCGTTCCCGCCACCGCGGGCGACGGAGTTACCGTGAAATCGATTCGATGAGCAAGCCCCGCTTCGCGACGTTCTGGCAGGGCGCGGCCCTGTCGCCGTACGAGCGCGCCTGCCTGCATTCGCTCGTCGCCCACGGCCACGAAGTCGTCGTCTACAGCTTCGAGCCGGTGCCCCAGCTACCCGACGAACTGGTTGCATGCGATGCGCGCGAGATCGTGCCGCAGCGCGCGCTGGCCCTGTTCGCGATCGACGGCAGGCCGTCCGTGACCCACTTCACCGATTACTTCCGCTTCCTGATGTTCCAGCGGACCGACCAGATCTGGGTCGACACCGACATCCTGCTGCTCAAGCCGTTCGCGCTCGAAACCGATTGCAACTTCATGGGTCGCGAGACCCCGTCCAGCGTGTGCACCGCACTGTTGCGGCTGGACCGGCAGGACCCGCGGCTGGCGGAGATCATCGCGCGGGTGGAGGCGCTGTCGACCAAGCCGCTGATGTGGGGCGAGACCGGTCCGCGACTGCTCACGTCGGTGTACGGCACGGGCGGCAGCCTGCCCGAGAGCGTGCTGTACCCGGTCCACTTCGACGAGTTCTACAAGGTGTTCCTGCCCAGCCACCGGGCCGAGTGCGAAGCGCTGTGCCTCGATGCCACGACCCTGCACCTGTGGAACAACCTGGTCGTCAAGATGGGGGTCTTCAAGAGCATCGGCCCGCCGATCGGGTCGTACCTGCACGCGGTGTTCGAGCGAACCCGGTCGAACGACCTGTTCATCGACTTCTATCCCGAATCGGTGATGAAGGTGATGGTGCACAACGCCGTCGTCAAGCTCGGCGGCGACGCCGGCATCAAGCGCACGCTGCGCCTGCTGGCCCCCTCGCTGCGGACGACGCTCGCGCGCCGCTGGCCGCGACTCGCTCGCTGAGGGGCCGCTGACGACGGCCGGTCACGAGTCGCCGAGCCGCATCGACCGCATCACCGGGATGCTGCGGATGGCGTAGGTCAGCGCCGCGTAGAGCAACAGGACGACGAGGCTGACCAGGCCGAGTCGCACGACGCTCTGCGCTATCAGCGACGACGCGCTGCTGGGGCCGGCCCAGTCGGCTGCCATCACGATCACGGCCGCTGCGACGAGCGACGGCAGCACCGAGCGCACCAGGTGCCAGGCGGGCAGCGCGATGCGCCGCACGGTGAGCACCGCGAGCCACAGCCCGCAGGTCATCGACGAGAAGAACACGGCGATGCCGACCGCGACGGCACCGAGGTCCGCCACGCGCGAGACGACGAGCGCCGTCACCAGCAGCAGCATCAGCTGCAGCATCGACAGCTGCGCGATGCGCTTCGGCTCGCCGATCGCCAGCGACAGGCTGGCGCACTGGGTCCACAGCAACTGGAACAGCGAGGCCGCGATCAGGACGGGGAACAGCGGCAGTGCGCCGAGCCACTTGCCGCCGAAGACGATCGCGATGGCCTGCGACGCCGTCAGGTAGAGACACAGGTAGGCAAAGATCAGGATGAAGAAGCTCAGGCCCACGTTGCGAGTCAGCGCCTGGCGGAGCGGAACCGGCTCGTTCTGGAACTTGATGTACTGCGTGAAGCCGACCGCGGAGATGGAGACGCCGCCAGCGAGATAGATGGCCGACAGGATCCGCTTCGTGAACGAGTAGAGGCCGAGCTCGGTCGGACCGAAGAGCAGGCTGACGAGGGCCGTGTCCGCGTTGGTCGCCGCGAAGGTCGGCGCCGCGCCGGCGAACAGCGTCATCGACTCGCGCACGTTCCAGCGCAGGCGGTCGCGGCTCCACAGCCAGCGCGGCGTCCAGGTCCTGCGTTCCGACGCGGCAGCGATGACCAGTTGCACGACTTCGTAGGTGAGCTGCTGCCCGACCAGCGCCCAGACGCCGAAGCCGGACATGGCCATCGGCACCGCGACGATCCCGCCCGCGGCGATGGCGCCGATGGAACGCAACGCCATCAGGCGATAGGCGCCGCCACGCACCAGACGCGACTCGTAGACCCGCGACAGACCGCTGATGACGATGACCAGCGACATGGCGCGCAGCACGGGCGCGAGCCCGGGCGCCTGGAACAGCCATTCCACGACATCGGCGCCGAGCACCAGCAGCGCCGCGAGCAGCAAGGCGACGGTGGTGATGAACGTGAAGGACCACGACGAGTCGTCGGCGCTGAGAGAAGGCTTCCTCGTCACCGGAATCGCCAGCGAGTCGATGACGATGGTCCGCACACCCTGGTTGATCAGGTGACAGATGGCGAGCAGACCGACTTGCCGCGGATCGAGGAAGCGGGCGAGCAGCGCGAAGATCAGGAAGGAGAGGGCCTGCTGGCTGGAGTTGCCGAGCATCGACCACGCGGCATGCGTCCGCGGGCCGGCGGCGGCGCCGTCGACGCGTAACGCCCGTCGCAGGCGACTGAAGAAGGGAATGGCCCGGTCGCTCATGCAGTGATGATCCCATGGCGACGGCCCGAGCCGGCTCGGCGGCGGCCGCAAAAACGGAGCGACAACGCGCCGCCGGGACGCGGCGCACGCGTGCCGGGGGGACCGCGATGCACGGTAGGCTCCGCTTCGG
The DNA here is from genome assembly GCA_903644065.1 of Betaproteobacteria bacterium. Taxonomy (GTDB): domain Bacteria; phylum Pseudomonadota; class Gammaproteobacteria; order Burkholderiales; family Burkholderiaceae_D; genus CAHJXF01. The sequence continues at coordinate 1,463 of CAHJXF010000122.1, read as the reverse complement.
TCGCCGGCCGGACGGCGAGCGAACCAACGGGTGCGGCGCGTGTCGCGCGTCCAGCCTGCGAGGGATCCGTCGATCCGTCGCGGTGGTACCGCTGCGTGGTGCCGCGCGCCTATCTGCGCCGCGTGTCGGACTTTCGCACGACGCGACGAGCCGGGCGCGCGACGTGCGTGGCGGTCGCGACCTCAGTACACGACGACCGAGCGGATCGACTCGCCGCGCTTCATCAGCTCGAAGCTTTCGTTGATGTCGTCGAGCTCCAGCGTGTGCGTGATCAGGTCGTCGATGTTGAGGCGCCCTTCCATGTACCAGTCGACGATCTTCGGCACGTCGGTACGGCCGCGTGCGCCGCCGAAGGCCGAGCCCTTCCACACGCGTCCCGTGACGAGCTGGAACGGGCGGGTGGCGATCTCGGCGCCGGCCTCCGCCACGCCGATCACGATCGACTGGCCCCAACCCTTGTGGCAGCACTCGAGCGCCTGGCGCATGACCTTCGTGTTGCCGATGCACTCGAAGCTGTAGTCGGCGCCGCCGTCGGTCAGCTGCACGATGGCGTCGACGACGTTCTCAACCTTCGACGGATCGATGAAGTCCGTCATGCCGAAGCGGCGGGCCATCGCCTCGCGGGCCGGGTTGAGGTCGACGCCGATGATGCGGCCGGCGCCGACCATCCTCGCGCCCTGGATGACGTTGAGCCCGATGCCGCCCAGGCCGAACACGACCACGTTGGCGCCGGCCTCCACGTCGGCCGTGAACAGCACGGCGCCCACGCCGGTGGTCACGCCGCAGCCGATGTAGCAGACCTTGTCGAACGGCGCGTCGGCGCGGATCTTCGCCAGCGCGATCTCGGGCACCACGACGTGATTGGCGAAGGTCGACGTGCCCATGTAGTGGAACAGCGGCGTGCCGCCGACCGAGAAGCGGCTGGTCGCGTCCGGCATCAGGCCCTTGCCCTGGGTGGCGCGGATCGCCTGGCAGAGGTTGGTCTTTCGCGACAGGCAGAACTTGCACTGCCGGCATTCGGGCGTGTAGAGCGGAATGACGTGGTCGTCGGCCTTCAACGAGGTGACGCCCGGTCCGACTTCCAGCACGACGCCCGCGCCTTCGTGGCCGAGGATCGACGGAAACAGGCCTTCGGGATCGGCACCGGACAGCGTGTACCAGTCGGTGTGGCAGATGCCGGTGGCCTTGATCTCGACCAGGACTTCCCCGGCCCGCGGGCCTTCGAGGTCGACCTCTTCGATGGTGAGCGGGGCGCCCGACTTCCACGCGACTGCGGCTCTGGTCTTCATGCGGGTCCTGTCAGCGGATACACGGCGGATCGACGGTCGTCGATCGAGCCGAAGCGTAACCCGGCGACGGTGGCCGGACGGAGCGCCGCATCGCCCGGACCGAGCGCGGTCGCGACAGCCGATGCGGTGGATCGGGGCGCCGCACCGCGATGCCGCCCGGCCGTGCCCGCGGCG
>CAHJXF010000121.1 GCA_903644065.1 Betaproteobacteria bacterium | reverse complement strand
GCCCGTCGGCGACTGGCCGCCTTGCCGCAGGGCGCGACCGGCGCTTCGCGGCAGCGAGCGAAGGCAAGCGCGCCACCGCGAAGCGGACCGGCATCGGGCGCTCCGTGTCGGACCACGCGCGGCGCGTTAGGCGACTGGGCGCACGGACCGGACTCATCCATCCGAAGTCCCCCGATGGACGACTTACCGGCCGGGCTGCCGAAGGATTGAATGCCGGGGTCGCCATCGCAATCGCGAAGGCATTCACCAGGAGATCCTCATGTTCCATCGTGTTTCCCGCCAGCTGCTCGCGTCCCTGATCGCGATCCTCTCGTTCATTGCGTTCACCGGCACCGCGTCGGCCGCGGTCGAGGCCAACAGCGCCGACCAGTCGCAGCTCGAGAGCATCAAGGGCATCGGTCCGTCGCTGTCCGGCAAGATCGTCGCCGAGCGCAAGCAGGGCGCGTTCAGGGACTGGTCCGACCTCGAGAAGCGCGTGTCGGGTGTCGGCGAGAAGAACGCCGCCTCGTTCTCGCGCAACGGCCTGACCGTGGCCGGCAAGGTCAAGGACGGCGGTCAAGCGACTGCCGACTCGTCGCGCGCCGCCACCGGCCCGTCGAAGAAGGCGGCCGCGGATCCGTCCCCGGCACTCGCGAAGAAGTAGCACGCCCGAGCGTCGATGCGACGCTCGCCGGCAGTGCGCGTGCACGAGTCGAGCGGCGAGGTCGAACGGAAAGTCGGTCGAGCGGTCACCCGCCGATCGTCGTGATGCCGATGCGGAATGCGGATGGCCGAAGCTCGACGGCTGACGCTGGATGGCCGATGCTCGATGCTCGATGCTCGATGACCGATGGCCGATGGCCGATGGCCGATGGCCGATGCTCGATGGCCGATGCTCGATGGCCGATGCTCGATGGCCGATGCTTGATGGGCGATGCTCGATGACCGATGCTCGACGGCTGACGCTCGACGGCTGACGCTCGACGGCTGACGCTCGACGGCTGACGCTCGATGTGAGAATGGCAGAGGGCCGTCGACCCCAAGGCAACGCGCCGCACGGGCTTTCTCGCTACACTCGATTTCCCGTCTCACGCGCTTCCAGACCATGTCGTCCGTCCTCGCTGCAGTTCCCGCCGTCCCGATCGAGTACCCCACGATCGAAGACACCGTCGGTCGCACGCCGCTGGTCCGCCTGCTGCGCATTCCCGGCGAAGAGAATCGTCGACGCGGCAACGTCATCCTCGGCAAGCTCGAAGGCAACAACCCCGCGGGGTCGGTCAAGGACCGGCCGGCGTTGTCGATGATCCGACGGGCCGAGGAGCGCGGCACCATCAAGCCGGGCGACACGTTGATCGAAGCGACCAGCGGCAACACCGGCATTGCGCTGGCCATGGCCGCGGCGATGCGCGGCTACCGGATGGTCCTCGTGATGCCCGAGCACCTGTCGATCGAACGTCGGCAGACGATGCGGGCCTTCGGCGCCGAGATCGTGTTGACGTCGAAGGACGGCGGCATGGAGTTCGCGCGCGACCTGGCCGAGCGCATGCAGAACGAAGGCAAGGGCTTGATCCTCGACCAGTTCGCCAATCCCGACAATCCGCTCGCGCATTACGAGACCACCGGACCGGAGCTGTGGCAGGACACCCGCGGCACGTTGACGCACTTCGTCTCGAGCATGGGAACCACCGGCACGATCATGGGCGTCTCGCGCTACCTCAAGGAACGCGACCCGACCGTCCGCATCGTTGGCGCGCAACCCGACGAGGGCTCGCAGATCCCCGGCATCCGCAAGTGGCCCGAGGCCTACCTGCCGAAGATCTTCGACGCGTCGCTGGTCGACCATATCGAGAGCGTCGGCCAGTCCGACGCCGAGGCGATGGCACGGCGCATGGCCGCCGAGGAAGGCATCTTCTGCGGCATCTCCGCGGCCGGTGCCCTGTGCATCGCGCTACGCGTGGCGGCCACCGTCGAGCGGGCGACGATCGCCTTCATCGTCTGCGACCGCGGGGACCGCTACCTGTCGACCGGCGTGTTCCCGGCCTGATCCGCGTTCCCTTCCGGACGACGACGGTCGGGCGCTCGCGGCGTCCCGTTGTATCCGCGCAGCGAACCGACAAGGCGGCGGCCGGATGCGGTATGGTTGTCCGTTGAGCCGATCCGGTCAGGGAACGATCATGGATAACGACGAGGCGAAGCAGTCGATCCTCGAACGCTTCATCAGCGAGCATCCGGACCTCTACGAGGCGATCAAGGCCCGTCACCGCAGCAAGATCGGCAAGAGCGCGCTGTTGCACAAGGAGTTGCTGGCGCTCTACCAGCCGCTGGTCGACGAAGGCGTCGTCCGTCATCGCGTCAACAAGTCCAACAGCTATCGGGTCCACGGCGAGTACATCCAGATCGCCTATCGCATCTCGATCCGGGCGAGCGACGGAAAGTGGCAACGCATCGACGTCGGCAAGGAGTCCATCAAGCGCGAGTTCGAGAACTTCGTGCACCGGATGTTGATCGTCGAGCACCTCGACAAGATCCAGGCGTACGTGGACGCGCTGCGCGCACCGCCCGAGGACTCGGAGTATTCGGTGCCGGACCTGACATCGATCTGGGGTCCGCGCTAGCGTCCCGCAACGGCGTCGTTCGAGCGGCGCATCGGCCGACCGCTCTCGTGGCGGCGGCACCGCGCGACGCCCTTCGTCGCAGCAACTGCGCGCCGTGTGACGGCGAGCCGCGGTAGATCGGGCGATTTGGGGGGCTTGTTCGCCGTGGCGCCGAGCGGGCAAGGCTATCGTGCGGCGACCAGCGCACGTCGCGCAGGGTCGCGATCGTGCTGCCCGGCTCGATCACCGACGGAGCTCGAGGAGGGCGACGGTCGCCGTGGCGCCGAGCGGGCACGGCTCTCGTGCGGCGACTAGCGCACGTCGCGCAGGGCCTTGATGGTGCTGCCCAGTTCGATCACCGAATAGGCGTAGAAGTAGCTGCGGTTGTAGCGCGTGATGACGTGGAAGTTCTGCGTGCCCGCCAGATACGCGACGCGCGGTCGCCCGCTCGCGTCCTGACCCGAAGGCAGGTCGATCAGCGCGAGCGGCTCGACCGGTGCCGACGCCGTGGTCAGGCCGACCGCCGCGAACTGGCGAAGCCCGAAGGTCGGCACGCTGCCGGCCGCCACCATCGCATCGATGCGGGTCGCCCGCACCGCGTCCGGGTCGAGGTCGGCCGCCAGCGGCAGCACCGTCGGCACGTCGCGCACCCAGCCGTGCCGGACGAGGAAGTTGGCGACGCTGCCCACGATGTCGGCCGTGCTGCCGACCAGGTCGACGCGCCCGTCGCCGTCGTAGTCGATCGCGTAGTCGCGGATGCTGCCCGGCATGAATTGCGGCATGCCGACCGCACCGGCGTACGAGCCGCGCAACGTCGCCAGGTCGACGCCGCCGTCGCGCATCAGGCGGAGCGCCTCGGTGAGCTGGTCGCGAAAGAACGAAGAGCGGTCGTGCGTGCGATCCGGGTAGTCGAAGGCCAGCGTGGTCAACGCGTCGATCACGCGAAAGCCGCCGGTGTTGCGACCGTAGACGGTCTCAACGCCCAGGATGCCGACGATGATCTCGGCCGGCACGCCGAACTCGCGTTCGGCCCGCACCAGCAACGCTTCGTTGTCCGCCCAGAATCGATAGCCGGCCGCCAGGCGGACCGGTTCGACGAAGCGCGCGCGGTACACCGACCAGTCGCGCTGCACGCCGCCCGACGACGTCGGCGTCATCAATCGGGCCGCGGTCGCGCTGTAGCGTGCGGCGCCGAGCACGCGCACCAGCGCATCGCGATCGAACGGCTCGCGGGACACCAGGTCGTCGATGTAGCCGATCACGTCCGCTCGTGCGAGATAGTCCGGCCGGGTACCCGGCGACGCGGCGGCGACCCGCGGCTTTGGCGCGCCGTGCACGCGGGCCTGACCGGGCGCCGCGCGCGCGGTCCGCTCGCCGGCGACGGGCGTTGCCGTGGTCGTTGCCGCAATCGTTGCCGCGGCCATGGTCGTGGTCGTTGCCGAGGTCGCGGTCATCGCCGCTGCCGCTGTCGTTGCCGCGGTCGCTGTCGCTGTCGTTGCGGCGGTCATGGTCGTCGACGCGTTCATGGTCGTTGCCGCGGCCAAGGTCGTGGTCATGGTCGTCGCCGCGATCGCGTTCGTTGCCAAGGTCGCGGTCGTCGCCGCGGTCCCGGTCGCGGTCGGGGGTGCGGCAGCGGTTGCAGATGCGCTCGTTACCGCCGTCGCCACCGCAGCCCGCGCCGCGGCCAGCGGCACCACCGACGACGCGATCGCCATCGCGATACAGGCCGCGAGCCCGTGCCGGGGCATCCGTGCGGCCACCGCTTCCAGGTCGTGGCGCTTCACGGCGTCCTCATCGCCGCAGCGACGACACGCCGGCGCTGAAGCGGGCTCGCAGCGCGGCCTCGTGCTTCGCGTCGCCCCGCCGGCCGTAGCGCAACGACTCGTAGAGCGCGAAGACGGTATCCGCCCTGCCCCGCGAGCTCTCGGGCAGTCGATCCCGGATCCGCGCGAGATACGCCCGCGGTCCCTCGCTGTCGCCGCGGACGGTCTCGGGCAAGGTCGCCGACCCGTGGGCGGCCGCCTGCCGCGCGACCAGCGCGCAGGCCCGTCGGTAGTCGCGCACCAGCGGGTCGACCTTCGCGCGGCGAAACACGGTCAGCACGCTGATCACCGCCAGCCCGGCGCTGAAGCAGACGATCAGCGCGATCGTCAACGTCTGCCAGTCGATGCGCTCGATGCCGAGGCCGGACAGCAAGCCACCCTGCCGATCGGCGTTGTAGGCGAGCACCCACTGGTTCCACGCGTTGCCGATCGCGTCCCAGTTGAAGCGGCTGCGCTGCAGCAGCGACCCGAGGAACGAGTCCTGGGCCGCGAAGCCGCGCACCGCGGAGAACGCGTCGAGCGCACCGCGTTCGATGCGCTCCGGCGCGACGGCGGCCGTGGGATCGACGCGGGTCCAGCCCTCGCCCGCGATCCACACCTCGGCCCACGCGTGCGCGTCGAGCTGGCGGACTTCGAGGAAGCCGTCGACCTGGTTGATCTCGCCGCCCTGGTAGCCGGTGACGACGCGCGCCGGGATGTCGAGCGCGCGCATCAGGAACACGAAGGCGCTCGCGTAATGCTCGCAGTACCCGCTGCGCGTGCCGAACAGGAAGTCGTCGACCGAATCGCGGCCGAGCGGCGGTGGCTCGAGCGTGTAGGCGTACCCCTGCGTGCGGATCATGCGCAGCACGCGATCGATCAGGTGGTGACTGTGGCGCGCGTCGTCGGCCGGCGTCGTCGCCGCGGGGTCGGCACGCATCTCGTCGTTCTGCAGTTGCGCGGCGAACGCATGCGTGCGGGGGTCGAAGCCGGGCGGCAGCTCGAGCCAGTCCTGCAGCCGCACGCGGTTCTCGTCGACTCCGACGCGGTAGCGCGTGTACGAGCGAGCCGTGTAGACCGAACGCTCGCGCACCAGGCTCTCGCTGACCACCTGCAGGTCGGAGCGGACGAACGCCCCGAGCGGCGTCTGCGGACGGATCGCCGGCACGTCGAGTGCGAACAACCAGGGCCGGTTGTCGGGTTCGAGCGTGACCGTGTAGTCGATCGCCGACGCGGCATCGACGGTCAGCGACCGCGAGCCGGGATTACGGCGCGCCGGCAGCGGCGTCCACGCCCGGCCGTCGAACGCACCCAGCACCGGACCGCGCCAGTAACGCTCGGACGGTGCGGGCACGCGGCCCGGAAAGCTCACGCGGAACGCCATGTCGCGCGATTCGGACAGCCGGCCGAGGCTGCCCGGCGCCATGAACTCGGTGAGCCCGGTCTTGGCGGCGTACGCGTCGCTCGGCATGCCCCACAGCGGTCCGTCGATGCGCGGGAACAGCACGAACAGGATCGTCATCAGCGGCAAGGCCACGGCGATCAGCCGGGTGGCGATACGAGCCTTCACGCGCCAGGGCGGCTCGTGCTCGGCGAACTGCACCGAGACCAGCGCGATGACCAGCATCCACAGGCCGACCAGCAGCATCGCGGCCATCGTCATCGACTGCGACTCGAACAGCGACGTGAGCATCACGAAGAGGCTGAGGAAGATGACGACGAAGATGTCGCGCCGGGCGCGCATCTCCAGCAGCTTCAAGGCCAGCAGCAGGGTCACGTAGGCGACGCCCGCGTCCTTGCCGAAGATGGTGCGGTACTCGAACCACACCGCGATGCCCGCGATGCAGGTGAGCGCGATGGGCACCAGCCGGTGCGGCAGCCGTCGGCCGGTCCACGTCAACCAGGCGCGCCAGACCACGAGCGCGACGATCGACCCCGTGCACCAGACGGGCAGGTCCACCGCGTGCGGCGCCAGCACCCAGGCCAGCGTCGCCAGCAGCCACAGCATGTCGCGCACATCGCGCTCGCGCCGCCCGACGGTCCGCGCGAACGCGGTCCACGGTGCGGCCGGGCGCATCGTCGAGGAGGACGGCGCGAGACGGATCACGGGGCGGCCAGGGCCAGCGCCTCGAGACAGGTCGCCCGGTGCGCCGGGCCCCGGTCTGGCTCGATCCGCAACGCATGGAGGACCAGCCCGTAACGCACGGCGTCGCGTTCCGCGTCGAGCACCCAGCGCGCCATCAACGACAGGGCCGCTTCCCGGTGGCCGCTACGGACCATCGCCGCTTCGAGCGTGATCCACGCTTCGCCGCTCGCGCCGCCGTCGAACAGCTTGCTCATCACGCGGCCCTGCGGGTTGCGCGCCATCGCCCGCCATGCGATGTGCCGGACCGGATCGCCGGGGACGTACGCGCGCAGGCCGGCGAAGTCCTCGCTGCCGCGGACGCGCTCCGAGTGCTGGTCGCGCCCGTCCCCGGCCGCGAACGGCAGCGGCACGCCGAGCTCCGCGGGACGCGGATAGACGAGCGCGGCGAGGTCGGGCGTCCAGTAGCTCCAGGCCCGCCACAGGCCGAGCGGGAAGCGCGTCTCGAGCGTGACGCGCGACATGGCCTGCCGTCCGCGGCGCACGGTGACGATGGGCACGGTGACGTCCTGCTCCGCGGCGGCCGCGGGGTCGCAGGGGATGGGGCGGACGAGCCCGTCGACCGACAACCGGATCGCGAAGCGATCGAGCTTCGTCGCGTTGCGCAGGACCAGCCTGAATTCCGCCGTGTCGCCCGCGAAGACCGGCTCGACGCGGAGCGGCCGCAGATGCAGGTGGGCCAGGTTGCGGAACGTCGACAGCATGCCGACCCAGGCGACGCCGACGACCAGGAAGGTCAACGCATATCCCAGCGACAGCGAGTAGTTGATCGATCCGAGGAGCAGCGCGACCAGCATCACACCGAACAGCAGGCCCGCTCGCGTCGGCAGGATGAAGACCCGTCGCTGATTGAGGAACACCTCGCCCGACTCGATCCCGCGCGGCTGGAAGATGCGGGCAGCGATGCGGCGCGCGGTCGGCGACGCGGCGAGCTTCGTGCGCCACGACGTCGTCGAGTCCGCCGGCCGCATCGACGGCTCCCCGACCGCCGGCGACGCGCTCACGAGACGGGGACGGTAGCCAGCAGCTGCAGCGCCGAGTCGCGCTGCGCCACGTGCGACGCGCCGCTCGGCGTCAGCGGCCGCAGGCGATGGTTGACGACCGACACCCAGACCGCCTGCACGTCCTCGGGCAACACGTGGTCGCGCCGGGCCAGCAACGCCCAGGCGCGGGCGGCCTGCAGCAACGCGAGGGCGCCGCGCGGCGACAGGCCTTCGGCGAACGCGGTCGCGTGGCGGGTGGCCGACACCAGCGCCTGCAGGTAGTCGAGCAGGGCCGACGACGCGTGCACCTGCCGCACCTCGGCCTGCAGGGTAGCCAGCGACTGCGGGTCGAGGATGCGTTCGAGTCGCTTGGTCAGCAGCCGCCGGTCCTCGCCTTCGAGCAAGGCGCGTTCGGCCCGCGCATCCGGGTAGCCGAGCGCGATGCACATCATGAAGCGGTCGAGCTGCGACTCGGGCAGCGGGAACGTGCCGATCTGGTGGAACGGGTTCTGCGTCGCGATCACGAAGAACGGTTCCGGCAGTCCGCGCGTGACGCCGTCGACCGACACCTGGCGTTCCTCCATCGCCTCGAGCAGCGCGCTCTGCGTCTTCGGCGTGGCGCGGTTGACCTCGTCGGCGAGCAGGATCTCGGAAAAGATCGGGCCCGGATGGAACACGAAGCGGCCGCCCGCCGCAGGCGCCGCGTCAGCGAGCGACTGCTCGCCCGGGCGCTCGTAGACCGAGACGCCGACGATGTCGGTCGGCAGCAGGTCGCTCGTGAACTGCACGCGCGAAAAGCGCAAGCCGAGCGACACCGCCAGCGCATGCGCGAGCGTGGTCTTGCCGACGCCGGGCAGGTCCTCGATCAGCAGGTGACCGCCCGCCAGCAGGCAGGTGACGCTCTGCCGGATCGCCACGTCCTTGCCGAGGATGACTTCGGAAACCTGGGCGATCAGCGCGTCGAGGGGTCTGGACATGGGGCGTGTGGACGGGCTTGGCGTGCCGCGGCGCAGGCGCGGATCGGACGGATTTTGGCACGGTGAACGCCGTCGCGCGCCGGCCATCGCTCGCACCGCAACTTGCCTGACGGCGGACGAAGGGTTGCGACCGCACGCCGCCCGACCGTCGCCGCCCGTCGCCTGTCCGCAACCACGAGCCGTGAGTACCTACATCCAAGAATTTTTGTCAATCGGCAAATATTTGCTTTTTTGCTCGGCTTTCCTAATGTTCGTTTGCGATCCGCCGATGTTCCAGTCGAACCCGGATCGATGCGTCGTCCGCGCTCCGGACCGTCGCCGTGGCGTCACCGACCGTGCGCCGCCCGTTCGCCTCTGCGATCGACGGCCGACGTCCTCCCGCGATGCGGCGCCGACCGCCCTCCCGCGTCTACCTGTCCCCGCCGAAAGGATCCGAGCATGTTGAACCGTTTGCGGAAGTCGCGCGTCGCGCCGAAGCCCCGTATCGCTCGTGACGACCTCGCGCCGTCGCGAGGGCCGCTGCGCCTCGCGCTCGAGCCGCGCATGCTGCTCGACGGCGCCGCGGTCGCGACCGTGCTGCCGCATCTCGCCGCGGACGCGACCCATGCGCCGTCCGGCGGTGGTGCGCATCGAGTCGACGCTCATGCGGCGGCGGCCGACCATGGCGACGGCCACGCGCCGGCTCATGCGGATATCGGCGTGCACGACGGCGAGGCGCTCTCCGTCGGCGGAGGACGCGCCGGCTTCACCGACGGTCACC
>CAHJXF010000120.1 GCA_903644065.1 Betaproteobacteria bacterium | reverse complement strand
ACGACCTGCAGGTCCGTCTCGTCGCCGGCAGCCCCGACCTCGCAGCGGCGCTGGCGCGCTTCGATCAGGCACGGGCGGTCACCGATCAGGCCCGGGCCGGCTACTACCCGACGCTGACCGGCATCGGCAACGTGCAGCGCGACCGTCAGGCGACGCTGCGACCGCTGCGCGTGCTCGGTCCCACGTCGCCCGATACCTACGGCTCGAACACGCTCGACGTGCAGCTCGACTACGAATTCGACCTGTGGGGCCGCATCCGCAACCTGGTCGCGACGAACGCGGCGGCCGAGCAGGCGACCTACGCGGACCTCGAGTCCGCCCGGCTGAGCCTGCAGGCGCAACTGGCCGACGACTACCTCGCGCTGCGCGGGCTCGATCGCCAGATCGCGTTGCTCGGCGACGCGGTGGACGCGTACACCCGGGCGCTCGAGCTGACGACCGCGCGCCACGACGGCGGTCTCGCGTCGGGACTCGACGTCGCGCGGGCTCAGACCCAGCTCGACGCGACCCGCGCGTCGCGCGAGCAGACCATCGCGCAGCGGGCCGTGTCCGAACACGCGATCGGCGCCCTGATCGGCGAGACGCCGTCGGCCTTCGCGCTGGCTGCGCGGACCAGCGACATCCGCCTGCCGCAGGTACCGATCGGCGTGCCGTCGCTGCTGCTGCAGCGGCGCCCCGACATCGCCGCCGCCGAACGTCGCGTCGCATCCGCCAACGCCGCGATCGGCGTGGCGCGGGCGGCGCTCTACCCGGCCGTCACGCTGAGCGGCTTCCTCGGCTACCAGAGCAGTCAGCTCGGCAACTTCGTCTCGGCGCCCAACACGTTCTGGGCCATCGGCCCGTCGATCATGGGACCGATCTTCGAGGGCGGGCGACGTCGTGCCGAGGTGGAGCGCACCCGCGCGGTCCTGGACGAGCAGAGCGCCCGTTATCGCAGCGTGGTCCTGGGCGCGTTCCAGCAAGTCGAGGACAACCTCGCGTTGCTGACGCGCTACCGCGACGCGGCGGTCTTCGAACGCTCGGCCGTCGACGCGGCGCAGAAGTCGCTCGACTTCGCGTCGCTGCGTTACCGCGAGGGCGCGGTCAACTACCTGGAGGTCGTGACCGCCCAGACGGCGCTGCTGCAGACGCAGCAGACATCGCTCAACCTCGACACGGCGCAGCAACGGGCCAGCGTCCAGCTGGTCCGGGCGCTGGGCGGTGGATGGACGAGCGACGGCAGGACGCCGGCCCCGCGCTTCGAGTAGGGATCGTCGCGTCGAGAGCCGACCGCCGCCGACGCGAAAGCAGGCGGTCGCGTCCGCTGCGCGGTCGACGCGAGCGGGCGTCGACGCCGGTTGTCGGCTGAGCCGCCCGGCTCAGTCCATCCCCATCCACGACGAGCGGACCGGCTCGACGAGCGAGCAGGCGCGGCGCTCGTCGCTGCCGCCGACCCGAGCGACGGGGGTGACCGGCGCCACGTCGACGAGCGCCGCGCGACCGGCGAAGGACATTCCCCTACGCACGCGACGCTCGCCGGGCCGACGCCGATTCGTCGCGCGGCACGCGGATTGCTGACCATCCCGTGCGGCCCGCATGCGACTCGCGCACGCCGCCGACCGTGGGTCAGCCCCGGTCGCACGGCATCGCGACCAGCGGCGCCGCAGATCGGTCAACCTGAGGATGACACACCGATGAAAGCAGTTTGTTGGCACGGCAAGCACGACATGCGGTACGACACCGTACCGGACCCGATCATCGAGCATCCGCGCGACGCGATCGTCAAGATGACGAGTTGCGCGATCTGCGGCTCGGACCTGCACTTCTACGACGGCTTCATGCCCGGCATGAAAGCCGGCGACGTGGTCGGTCACGAGTTCATGGGCGAGGTGGTCGAGGTCGGTTCCGAGAACAAGAAGCTCAAGGTCGGCGACCGCGTCGTCGTGCCGTTCACGATCTGTTGCGGCGAGTGCGAGCAGTGCCTGCGCGGCAACTGGTCGGTCTGCGAGCGCACCAACCGCAACAAGCAGCTCGGCGACCTGACCTTCGGGCACACCGGAGCCGGGCTGTTCGGTTACACCCACATCACGGGTGGCTACGCCGGCGGCCAGGCCGAGTACGTCCGGGTGCCGTATGCCGACGTGTCGCCGATGAAGGTGCCCGAGGGCCTGACCGACGAGCAGGTGCTGTTCCTGACCGACATCTTCCCGACCGGTTGGCAGGCGGCGGCCGTATGCGACATCCAGCCGACCGACGTCGTCGCGATCTGGGGGGCCGGTCCGGTCGGGCAGTTCGCGATCCGTAGCGCGGTGTTGCTCGGTGCGCAGACGGTCGTGTCCATCGACAACGTGCCCGAGCGCCTCGCGATGGCGCGCGCCGGCGGCGCGATCACGATCGACTTCGACGAGGAGAGCGTGCTCGACCGCCTGCAGGAGCTGACGAAGGGCAAGGGTCCGGACAAGTGCATCGACGCGGTCGGCATGGAAGCGCACGCGCTGCGCTCGGTCGACTCCATGCTCGACCGCGTGAAGCAGTCGGTGATGATCGAGAGCGACCGGCCGCACGTGTTGCGCGAGATGTTCTACATGTGTCGCCCGGCCGGCATCGTGTCGGTGGCCGGCGTCTACGGCGGCCTGATCGACAAGGTGCCGTTCGGCGCCGTGATGAACAAGGGACTGACCATCAAGACCGGGCAGACCCACGTCAACCGCTACATCGGCGAGCTGATGCAGCTGATCGTCGACGGCAAGATCGACCCGTCGTTCGTCATCACCCACACCGTCGGGCTCGAAGACGCGCCCGGCATGTACCAGACCTTTCGCGACAAGGAGGACGGCTGCGTGAAGGTCGTCATGAAGCCATGAGCACGGAACCCGAGATGGATACCAAGCACCCGTTTTCCCGCATGCTGTCGAACCGGCCGAAGGGTCCGATGCGCTCGCCGGCCCGTCTCCTCGGCTGGTTCAGCATCGGTCTCGGCCTCGCCGAAGTGATCATGCCGCGCGCGGTCGCCCGCCTCGCCGGCGCGCCGAACCTGCCGCTGGTGACGCGCCTGCACGGCCTTCGCGAGATCGCGGTCGGCACCGGCCTGCTGTTCGCGAAGGACCCCACGCCGTGGCTGTGGGGTCGGGTCGCCGGCGACGTGATCGACGTGGCGACGGTGGCCCCGGGGCTCGCGACGTCGGGTCGGCCGGGACGCACGATGGTGTCGCTGGCGGTGCTGGGCGGCATTGCCTATGCCGACGTCCGGACGGCCGAGGCGGCGACTTCGAAGGCGCGATCGAAGGCGCGGTCGGCGACGATGTTCGATTACAGCGACCGTTCCGGCTTCCCGAAGCCCGCGTCGGAGATGCGCGGCGCGGCGTTGCCGGCCGCCGCCTGAAGTTCGGTGGCGTCGACGGACCGTCAGGCGTCGACGGACCGTCAGGCGTCGCTGACGCCCTCGGCCGCCTGCAGCGTCGCCCATTCGTCGTCGCTGAACAGGCGAGAACGGGTGAGGAAGCGCAAGCCCTCCGGTCCTTCGAGCGAGAACATGCCACCCCGGCCGGGCACGACGTCGATGATCAGCGCCGTGTGCTGCCAGTACTCGAACTGCGGGCCGCTGATGTAGAACGGCGTGCCGCCGAGGTGGCCGAGCAGGCGATCGTAGTCGCCGACGATGAACTCGCCGCGGGGGTAGCACATCGGCGCGCTGCCGTCGCAGCAACCGCCCGATTGATGGAACATCAGCGGCCCGTGCTTGCCTTCGAGGCGGGCGATGAGGTCGAGGGCGGCGGGCGTGGCCGTCACCCGCAGGACGTCGCTTGTGATCGACATGGGAACGCCGGTGGTCGACGGCGACCCCGCACGCGGCGGGGTCCCGCGCGGTTCAGAAGAAGCCGAGCTTGTTCTCGCTGTAGCTGACCAGCAGGTTCTTCGTCTGCTGGTAGTGGTCGAGCATCATCTTGTGATTCTCGCGCCCGATGCCCGACTGCTTGTAGCCGCCGAACGCGGCATGGGCCGGATAGTGGTGATAGCAGTTGGTCCAGACCCGACCCGCCTGGATGCCGCGCCCCATGCGGAACGCGGTGTTCATGTCGCGGCTCCAGACGCCCGCGCCCAGCCCGTACAACGTGTCGTTGGCGATCGACAACGCCTCGTCCTCGTCGTCGAACTTCGTCACCGACAGGACCGGCCCGAAGATCTCTTCCTGGAAGATGCGCATACGGTTGTGGCCTTCGAAGACGGTCGGCTTGACGTAGTAGCCGCCTTCGAGTTCGCCCGCGAGCACGTTGCGTTCGCCGCCGGTCAGCACCTTCGCGCCTTCCTGCCTGCCGATGTCGAGGTACGACAGGATTTTCTCGAGCTGTTCGCTCGACGCCTGCGCGCCGATCATCGTGGTCATCTCGAGCGGGCTGCCCTGCACGATGGCCTCGACGCGCGCGATCGCCTTCTCCATGAACGCGTCGTAGATCGACGCGTGCACCAGCGCACGGGACGGACAGGTGCAGACCTCGCCCTGGTTGAGCGCGAACATCGCGAAGCCTTCGAGCGCCTTGTCGAGGAAGCCGTCGTCCTTCGCCATCACGTCGGCGAAGAAGATGTTGGGCGACTTGCCGCCCAGCTCGAGCGTGACCGGAATCAGGTTCTGGCTCGCGTATTGCGAGATCATGCGGCCCGTCGTGGTCTCGCCGGTGAAGGCGATCTTGCCGATACGG
Source organism: Betaproteobacteria bacterium (assembly GCA_903644065.1). Taxonomy (GTDB): domain Bacteria; phylum Pseudomonadota; class Gammaproteobacteria; order Burkholderiales; family Burkholderiaceae_D; genus CAHJXF01. The sequence goes on along the minus strand of CAHJXF010000120.1, from coordinate 4,637 downwards.
TTGCTCGACGCGAGCGGCTTGCCGGCTTCCAGTCCGAAGCCGTTGACGACGTTCAGCACGCCCGGCGGCAACAGGTCGCCGATCAGTTCCAGCAGCACCAGGATCGAGACCGGCGTCTGCTCCGCCGGCTTCAGCACGACGCAGTTGCCGGCGGCCAGCGCCGGGGCGAGTTTCCAGACCGCCATCAGGATCGGGAAGTTCCACGGGATGATCTGGCCGACCACGCCGATCGGTTCGTGAAAGTGATACGCGTAGGTCTCGTGGTCGATCTCGCTGACGCCGCCTTCCTGCGCACGGATGCACGACGCGAAGTAGCGGAAGTGGTCGACGGCCAGCGGCAGGTCGGCCAGCGTCGTCTCGCGGATCGGCTTGCCGTTGTCCCACGTCTCGGCGGCGGCCAGCATAGGCAGGTTCTGCTCCATGCGGTCCGCGATGCGCATCAGTCGATTGGCCCGCTCCGTCGGCGACGTCCTGCCCCAGGCGGCCCGGGCCCGATGCGCGGCGTCCAGCGCCCGGTCGATGTCGGCCGCCGTGGAGCGCGGGATCTCGCAGAACGTCTTGCCGGTCACCGGCGTGACGTTCTCGAAGTACTGCTTGTCGGTGGGCTCGACCCACTCGCCGCCGATGTAGTTGCCGTAGCGCTTCTTGAAGTGAACGGCGGTGCCGAACTGGCCCGGTTCGAGCATGTCCATGTCGTCTCCTGTGAAGGGTTGTGCGTCCGTCGAGTCCGTCTCGTGATGCCGGTACCCGCGACCGTCAACGGTACCACTTCGTTTCGTCGAATACCGGTGTTTCGCGGTCCGGCCGATGACATGGGCCCGCGTCGACCTCGGGCTACGACCGGCGGCGCTCGCGGCCGACGTCGTCGCGTCGCGCGCGAACCAGCGTGCTCTTGCCGAACAGGCTCTCGATCAGGTCGACGGTGACGATCGCCGTCTGGTTCCGCACGTCGAGCGCCGGGTTGAGCTCCATCACGTCGAGCGATGCGAGGCGCCCGCAGTCGGCGATCATCTCCATGCAGAGCTGCGCTTCCCGATAGGTCGGACCGCCCTGCATCGCGGTGGCGACGCCCGGCGCGACGAGGGCGTCGAGGAAGTCCACGTCGAAGCTGACGTGGAGGTGCGTGTCGTCGTCGAGCGGCCGCAGCACCTCCTCCATCGTGTGCCGCATGCCGGTCTCGTCGATGTAGCGCATGTCGAACACGTCGAGCCCGGTCTCGTGGATCAACTGCTTCTCGCCGGCGTCGACGCTGCGGATGCCGACCTGCGCCACCCAGCCCGGCTCGATCGCAGGCACGACGCCGCCGATGCGGCACAGCGCGTCCGGCCCGTGACCGCACAGGCAGGCGACCGGCATCCCGTGCAGGTTGCCGCTCGGCGTCAGGCGGTCGGTGTTGAAGTCGGCATGGGCGTCGAGCCACAGCACCCGCAGCTTCCGGCCCGCCTCGCGGCAGTGACGGGCCACCGCGGCGATCGAGCCGATCGCGAGGCAATGGTCGCCGCCGAGCAGGATCGGCAGGCGACCGATGCGCAGCTCTTCGTACACGGCGGCGTGCACCGCCTCGTTCCAGGCGACGACTTCCGCCAGATGCCGGTAGCCGTCGACCGGCGGCCGCACCGGGTTCATCGGACCGACGAGGTTGCCGCGATCGACGACGTCCAGTCCGTGGCCGCGCAGCACCGTGTCGAGGTTCGCGACGCGCAGCGCCTCCGGCCCCATGCTCGAGCCGCGCGAGCCGGCGCCGACGTCGGTCGGCGCGCCGATCAGAGAGATGTTCCTGGGTGCCGACATGGTCCTGACGGTCGAATGATTTCGTTGGGTCGACTGGGCTGGCGAAAGGCACGGCCCGAATCGGGGACAGCGCCGGCCGACCTCCGATTGGCTGAAGGCGGCGAGTGGATCTTCTCATCCGCTCGGGGCGCCCGTCGATCCGGGCGGCCACGTGGCATCCTCGGGACGCCGTCCGCCCGGACCGGCGGGGTCGGTCGTCATCCGTCTCGATCGAAACGGACGACCGGACGACCGGACGACCGGACGACCGGACGACCTGGCGCTGGATGCTGCCATCGCGCCTTGCAGTCACGGCGGGCCGGCCTGCGGCGGCCTGGCGTAGCATCGGTTCGATCGCATCGCCGTCGCGTCCGGCGTCGCAGGACAAAGAGCGTTTTCTCCCAGCGGCCGCGACTGCGACGATCCGGTCGTTCGCGACGCGGCGGTCGCCCCGCCCGATCCACCGATCAATCGAAGAAACGCCGGCATGACGATCGTGCACCTGGTCGACGGGACCTACGAGCTGTTTCGCCACTTCTACGGACTGCGGCGCTTCAACAAGGGCAACGATCGACCGCTGGGTGCGGTGGTCGGCGTGCTCGGCACCGTGCTCGAACTGATCGAGCAGGAGGGGCTTCACGTCGGCGTCGCGACGGACCATGTCGTCGAGTCGTTTCGCAACGCGCTCTGGCCCGGCTACAAGACGGGCGACGGCATCGAGCCGGCGCTCCGCGCGCAGTTCGAGCCGCTCGAAGACGCGCTGCGTGCGATGGGCGTCACCGTCTGGCCGATGGTCGACCTGGAAGCCGACGATGCGCTCGCTTCGGCTGCGCACGTCGCGGCGCGCGACCGGCAGGTGGACAAGGTCTGCATCTGGACGCCGGACAAGGATCTCGCGCAGTGCGTGCGGGCCGAACGCGTCGTGCAGGTGGACCGGAAGGCCAAGGTGATCCGCGATGCGGCGGGGGTCCGCGCCAAGTTCGGCGTGGCGCCGGAGCTGATCCCCGACTACCTGGCCCTGGTCGGCGACGCGGCGGACGGCTACCCCGGCGTGTCCGGCATCGGCGCGGTGGGTGCCGCGCGGCTGCTGACGACGCATGGGCCGATCGAACGCTTTCCACCGCAGGTGCTCGGCGAGCGGATCACGGAAGCACTGCTCTTCAAGCGGCTGGCGACCCTGCGGACCGATGCACCCGTGATGAAGCGGGTCGACGACCTGCGCTGGCGTGGTCCCAAGCGCGCCTTCGCGGCCTGGGCCGAGGCGGCGGAAGCCGGCCGCTTGGCGAAGCGCTGCGGCGAGGCGGCTCGAGCCCTGTGAGACGAGCGGCGACCTCGTCGTCGAGGTCGCGGAGCCTGCGACGCGTCGCTCCGACTGCAGGCCGCCAACGGGACGTCGCAGACGGGCTCGCTCAACCCGTGCAGGGCGGACCGTGGCAAATGCCGTCGGCACTCGTCGGCACTCGTCGTAGTCGTCGGCACTCGTCGGCACTCGTCGGCACTCGTCGGCACTCGTCGGCACTCGTCGTCAGTCGTCGGCACTCGTCGTCAGTCGTCGTCAGTCGTCGTCAGTCGTCGTCAGTCGTCGTCACCGGCGGCCACCGGCTGCACACGATTTGTTACTGCCCGCCGCGCAGGGCGGTGAGACCATCGCCGTTCCATTCCCGATACGAGGCAGCGATGAGATCGACGCGTGCGGTGCTGGCAGGTTTTTTGACCGTCGTGCTATCGGCCTGCGTGGCCTATTCGCCGCCGCCGCAGCGCGTCGTCTACGCGGACGCGCCGCGCCCCGCGCGGCACCCGGGTTACCAGCACGCCATCACCGACCTGCAGGGTGCGCGGGAGATGATCGATCGCCGCCGTCCCGAGGACGGGCGCATCTCCCGTGACGAACAGGTGATGCACGACGAGTTGAGCGCCGCGATCGGCGAGTTGCATCGGGCCGCCGACCTCGACGGGAAGGTCGGGCCACCGCCCGGTCCGGACGTCGACCGACTGCCGGAGGGACGACTGCGCGCAGCGGTCGTGCTGATGCGTCGGGCGCAAGCCGACATCGATCGGCACGAGGACAACCCACGGGTCCGTCCGCTGCAACAGGAGGCGCTCGGTCATCTGGGCGCCGCGCTGGACGCTGCCGCTCGCATCGATCAGCAGGTCGGTCGTTACTAGCGGCCGCGGTACCGGGAGCCAAGCGCCTCCCGGTGCCGAAGTTCCCGGTCGTCTCGATGAGGCGGTACCGCTCGACGACCGCCGAGTTCGACGATCGAGCTCGACGATCGACCGAGTTCGACGATTGACCGAGCTCGACGATTGACTGAGTTCGACGATTGACTGAGTTCGACGATTGACTGAGTTCGACGATTGACCGAGCTCGACGATCGACCGAGTTCGACGATCGACCGAGTTCGACGATCGCCGTGGCTCGACGATCGCGTGGGCTCGACGATCGCGTGGACTCGACGATCGCCTGGGCGCTACGGGCAGGCCGTTCACGCCTTCGTCGCCGTCGCACCGACGAACGGCCGACTTCGCACCGACGAACGAACGACCCGTTCGAAGCGGTGTATGCCATCTTCGAAGCAGGTTGCAGCCATCCGAAGCCGGAGCGCGCCACGTCGTCCGCATCTGCGTCGGCGTGGTTCACGAGTGCTTTGCCCGACTGCGGACGAGGCATCGAGGACGACACTGATGAACGCATTCGAAAAGACCCGGGTCGCCCTGCTCGTCTCGACGCTGATGGCTACGGCGGGTTGCGGCGGCGGTGGCGGTGGCGGCTCGAGCGCGTCACCAGTCGCGACGGCGCCGCCACCGTCGGTCCCGTCGCCCGCTTCGGTGCCAACGACGCCGCCCGCGCCGACGGCATCACCGGT
>CAHJXF010000119.1 GCA_903644065.1 Betaproteobacteria bacterium | reverse complement strand
CGGGCGCCGCGACCTCCTCCTCCTTCATGCCCGACTCCACCGCTCCCCCCGCACGGTCATCGCTCGCCGTCCTGCGCCGGCTTCTCCCGTTCCTCGCCCCGTATCGCGCACGGCTCGTCCTGGCGTCGGTCTTCCTGGTCGTCGCCGCCGCGTCCACGCTGGTCGTCCCGCTCGCGTTCCGGCAGTTGATCGATCACGGCTTCTCGGCCACCGCGCCCGCGCCCGGCAGCGTGCCGCGAGCGGATGCGTCGCGGCTCGGCCCCTCGCTGCCCGGCATCGTCTCTTCGGCCGGGACGCGCGCCGGCGACGCGCTCGACCGCGCGGCCGCCGCCCATGTCGATCTCTACTTCCTCGGTCTGTTCGCGGTCGCGGTCGTGCTCGCGGTCTCCACGGCGGCGCGCTTCTACATGGTCAGCTGGCTCGGCGAGCGGGTCGTGGCCGACCTTCGCACCGCGGTCTACACCCGCATGCTCGACCAGTCGCCGGAGTTCTTCGAGACGACGCGCAGCGGCGAGGTGCTGTCGCGGCTGACCACCGACACCACGCTGATCCAGACGGTGGTGGGCACCAGCATGTCGATGGGGTTGCGCAATCTCTTCCTGTTCGCCGGCGGCATGGCGATGCTCGCGTTCACGAGCCTCAAGCTGTTCGCCATCACGCTCGGGCTGCTGGCGCTCGTCATCGTCCCGATCGTCGTCATGGGGCGTCGGGTCCGCAAGCTGTCGAAGGCGAGCCAGGACCGCATCGCCGACTCGTCGGCGCTGGCCGGCGAGATCCTGAACGCGATGCCGACCGTGCAGGCGTTCACGCAGGAAAGCGCGGAAGCGACGCGATTCGGCCGCAGCGTCGAGTCGAGCTTCCTGACCGCCGTCCGTCGCACCACCACCCGGGCATGGCTCACGACGCTGGTCATCACACTGGTGTTCGGCGCGATCGTCTTCGTGCTGTGGCTGGGCGCCCACGCGGTGATGGCCGGCACGATGTCGCCGGGGCTGCTCGCCGCCTTCGTGCTGTATTCGATGATCACGGCCGGCGCGATCGGCGGACTCACCGAGACGTGGGGCGACGTGCTGCGCGCCGCGGGCGCGACCGATCGGCTGATGGAACTCCTCGACGCGCAGAGCTTCATCGCCGCGCCCGTCGCGCCGCAACCGTTTCGCGTCTCCGCAGCGTCGGCCAGGGCGCGCGGCGGGCTCGCCGTGCGCTTCGACCACGTGCGGTTCCACTATCCGTCGCGGCCCGACACGCTCGCGCTGGCCGACTTCTCGCTCGACATCGCGGCGGGCGAGACCATCGCGCTGGTGGGCCCGTCGGGCGGCGGCAAGTCGACCGTGTTCCAGTTGCTGATGCGCTTCTACGCACCGCAGGCCGGTCGCATCGCGATCGGCGACCGGGTCATCGACTCGCTCGCGCTCGACGACCTGCGCGGGACGCTCGGCATCGTGCCGCAGGACACCGTGATCTTCTCGGCCGACGCGCGCGAGAACATCCGCTACGGACGACCCGACGCGGGCGACGACGAGATCGTCGCGGCCGCGAAGGCGGCGCAGGCCCACGACTTCATCGAACGCATGCCGGAGGGCTATGCGACCTTTCTCGGCGAACGCGGCGTGCGGCTGTCGGGCGGCCAGCGGCAGCGCATCGCCATCGCCCGCGCCATCCTGCGCAACCCGCCGATCCTGTTGCTCGACGAGGCGACCAGCGCGCTCGACGCCGAGAGCGAGGCGGCGGTGCAGCGGGCGCTCGAGACCGCGATGGAAGGTCGGACCACGATCGTCATCGCGCACCGCTTGGCGACGGTCAAGCAGGCCGACCGCATCGTGGTGCTGGAGGCCGGGCGGATCGTCGAGACGGGCACGCATGCGTCGCTGAGCGAGGCGGGCGGCCTGTTCGCGAGACTGGCACGCCTGCAGTTCCAGCATGCCTGAATCGCTCGTGTCATGATGCGCATCGCCATGCGCATCGCCACGCGCATCGCCACGCGCGTCGCAGTGCACGTCGCCGCGCGCGTCGCAGTGCGGGTCGCGATGCGCGTCGCAGTGCGCACGATGACCCGCACGGGTGCGCATTCGCATTCGCAAGGACGAGCCATGATCGAACTACCCGTCGCGCCGAAGAAGTCGACGAACCTGTCCCTCAACAGCAAGGTGCTTGAGGCGGCCCGCGACCTCGGGCTCAACCTCTCGGAAACCGTCGACACGTTGCTGGCGCAGGAAGTGCGCCGCCTGTCCGTCGCCCGTTGGGCGGCGGACAACCGGGAAACCGTTGCCGCGTACAACCGGCGCGTCGACGAACGCGGACTCTGGAACGCCGATCTGCGGAAGCTGAGTGGCCAGATTTGACGTCTACCGCCATCCCGATGCGCGACGCCGCCGGGCCGTGCCGTTCTTCGTCTCGATCCAGAGCGATACGCTCGACTTCCTGCGCAGCACGATCGTCGTCCCGCTCGTCGCAACGGCGTCGTTCGGACCGCGGATCGACTTCCTGCATCCGCTGCTGGAAGTGAACGGCCAGCCCGTCGTCCTGGCGACCAACGAACTGGTCGCGGTCGAAAGGTCGGTGCTCGGCAACGCCGTCGGCAGTGCGGCCGTCGACGCGTCGACCATCGTTTCCGCCATCGACTACCTGATCTCCGGATACTGACCTTGCGTCCTTACCTCGACCTGATGCGCCAGGTGCGCGACCACGGCGCCTTCAAGGCCGACCGCACCGGCACGGGGACCCGGTCGATCTTCGGCGCCCAGCTGCGCTTCGACCTGCGCGCCGGCTTCCCGCTGGTGACGACCAAGAAGCTGCACACGAAATCCATCTTCCACGAGCTGCTGTGGTTCCTGTCCGGCTCGACCAACACCGAGTACCTGAAGGCCCACGGCGTCTCGATCTGGGACGACTGGGCCGACGCGGACGGCGAGCTCGGTCCGGTGTACGGCTACCAGTGGCGTTCGTGGCCGACGCCACAGGGCGAACACGTCGACCAGATCGCTCACTTGATCCGCGACATCAGGGCCAACCCCGATTCGCGGCGCCTGATCGTTTCGGCATGGAACGTCGCCGACCTGCCGCGCATGGCGCTGCCGCCGTGCCATGCGTTGTTCCAGTTCTATGTCGCGCCGCTCGCCGACGGCGAGTCGAAGCGACGACTATCGTGCCAGCTCTACCAACGCAGCGCCGACCTGTTCCTCGGCGTGCCGTTCAACATCGCGTCGTACGCGTTGCTCACGCACCTGGTCGCCGAGCAGACCGACCTCGACGTCGGCGAATTCGTGTGGACCGGCGGCGACTGCCATCTGTACGAGAACCATCTGGAACAGGTCGACGCGCAACTCGCGCGCACGCCGCATCCGTTGCCGCGGCTGGTCGTCAAGCGGCGTCCCGGGTCGATCTTCGACTACCTCTACGACGACTTCGAGATCGTCGACTACGTCAGCGATCCGCACATCAAGGCGCCGGTCGCAGTGTGACGACGCGCCCCGCACGCGGTCCGATTGGAGCCGGCCCATGAAGCTCGCAGTGATCGTCGCCCGCGCACGCAACGGCGTCATCGGCCGCGCCAACGCGCTGCCCTGGCGGCTGCCGGAAGACCTCGCGTTCTTCAAGCGGACCACGATGGGCCATCCGGTCGTCATGGGTCGCCGGACGTGGGACTCGATCGGCCGGCCGCTGCCGGGACGACGCAACATCGTCGTCACGCGCGACGCGCGCTGGAAGGCGGCGGGCGCCGAGCGCGCCGGATCGATCGGCGCCGCTCTCTCGGCCTGCCGTGCGGCGCCCCGCGTGTTCGTGATCGGCGGCGCGCAACTGTATGCCGACGCGTTGCCGCTCGCGGACGAGCTCTACGTCACCGAGATCGATCGCGACATCGACGGCGACGTGCGCCTGCCTCCGCTCGACGCGACGGCGTGGATCGAGACGTCCCGCGAAGCGCAGCCGCCCGGCGGGCCCGACGCCCTGCCGTTCGCGTTCGTGCACTATGCGCGACGCACGACGCCGGCCTGATCCCCGCCGTCCCTCGTCTCGTCCTCGCGTCCTCGCGTCCTCGCGTCCTCGTCCTCATCATGTCCGACACCTTCCACGTCCACGGTCCCCACGATCATCAACTCGAGCATGCGGCCGAGCACGGCGCGATCGATCGTTTCTCGGGCCGCATCGCGGTGACCACGGCCATCCTCGCTACGGTCGGCGCGATTTTCGCGTACCAGGGAGGTGCCACGCAGGCGGACGCCCAGCTCGCCAAGAACGACGCGGCGATCCGCAAGACCGAGGCGTCGAACCAGTGGAACTACTACCAGGCCAAGAGCAACAAGCAGAACCTGTCGGAGCTCGCCGCGGTCATCGTGCCGGTCGAGCGCCAGTCGACCTACCTGACCGAAGTCGCGCGCTACAAGAGCGAGAAGACCGACATCCAGAAGAACGCCGAGCGGCTCGAGGCGGAGTCGAAGGACTTCGACGCGCAGTCCGAGGCGCTGATGCACCAGCATCACCGCTGGGCGCAGGCCACGACCTTCCTGCAGATCGCCATCGCGCTTTCGGCCATCGCGTTGTTGACGCGACGCCGCTGGCTGCAGTGGGGGGTCTACGGCGTGGCCGCGTTCGGCACGGTGCTCGGCCTGCTCGCCATCGCCCACGTCTGATCCGTCGCGACGGACCGTATCGCGCCGCACGCCGCTCGCGTCGTCGCGCCGGCTGCCGGGGCTCGAGCCGTCCCGCGTCGGTGTCGCCGTCGCGGACGAACGGTGCCCTCTTCCCAACATTGAACTCGCTCATGACCACCAATCTCTTCGCGCCGATCCGGATCGGGTCTTACACGCTGCGCAACCGCATCGTCATGGCGCCGCTCACGCGCAGCCGTGCCGGCGCCGGCAACGTGCCGCACGCCCTGAACGCGCTCTACTACGCGCAGCGCGCCAGCGCCGGACTGATCGTCTCGGAGGCGTCGCAGGTGGTGCCGGAGGGCCAGGGCTACGTGTCGACGCCCGGTGTCCACAGCGACGAGCAGGTCGCGGGCTGGCGCCAGGTCACCGATGCGGTCCACGCGGCGGGCGGGCTGATCTTCCTGCAGCTGTGGCACGTCGGCCGCATCTCGCACGTCGAGTTCCAGCCGGACCGCGGCGCGCCGGTCGCGCCGTCGGCGATCGCGGCCAAGGGCCAGACCTACACGTCGAGCGGCTTCGAGGACCTCAGCACGCCGCGCGCGCTGGGCCTCGACGAGCTGCCGGGCGTGGTAGCCGGCTTTCGCACCGGTGCGCGGAACGCCATCGCCGCCGGTTTCGACGGCGTCGAGGTGCACGGTGCCAACGGCTACCTGCTCGAGCAGTTCCTGAAGGACCGGGCCAACCGGCGCGACGATGGGTACGGCGGGTCGCCGGACCGGCGCATGCGCTTGTTGCTCGAGGTCGTCGACGCCTGCATCGCCGAGGTCGGCGCCGAGCGGGTCGGCCTGCGCCTCTCGCCCGAGAACACGGCCAACGATTCGGCGGACAGCGACCCGTTCGGCTTGTACACGGCGCTGGCGAAGGCGTTGTCGGGCAAGGGCCTCGCGTACCTGCACGTCATCGAAGGCGACATGCTGGCCAAGAAGGACGTGCCGCCGAGCGGCTTCGACTACGGCGCGCTGAAAGCGGCGTTCGGCGGGCCGTACATGGCCAACCTCAACTACGACCAGGCGAAGGCGGAAGCCGCGCTCGCCGCGGGCCGGGTCGACCTGGTGGCGTTCGGCAAGCTCTTCATCTCGAACCCGGATCTCGTCACGCGCTTCCTGTTGAAGGCGCCGCTGACGAAGCCGGACAGCAAGACGTTCTACGGCGGCGACCGGCACGGGTATACCGACTATCCCCTGCTGGACGGCCTCGAAGCGCGCAGCGCCTGACCGCCCCTCCCTCGCAGGCGCCGCCCGCCGGCGCACGCCAACGGGCGAGCCGCGACGCGCTGCCTAATGCGGCGCCGGCTGCCGCACGCAGTCCACGAAGAAGCTCGTCCTGCCTTCGACCTTCGTCTCCACCAGCCCGTGGATGTCCGTCTCGAAACCGGGGAAGCGCAGGTTGAAGCGCTGCGCGAACTTGAGGTACTCGATGATCGTCTTGTTGAAGCGCTCGCCCGGAATCAGCAGCGGGATGCCCGGCGGGTACGGCGTCAGCAGCACGCTCGTGATGCGACCTTCGAGCTCGTCGATCGGCACGCGGTCGATCTCGCGGTGGGCCATGCACGCGTAGGCTTCCGACGGCTTCATCGCGGGCTGCATGTCCGAGTAGTACATCTCGGTCGTGACACGCGCCACGTCGTGCAGCTTGTACATGTCGTGGATCTGGTGGCAGAGATCGCGTAGACCCGTCCGCTCGTAGACCGGATAGGCCTGCGCGAACTCCGGCAGGATGCGCCACAACGGCTGGTTGCGATCGTAGTCGTCCTTGAACTGCTGCAGCGCCGTCAGCAGCGTGTTCCAGCGGCCCTTCGTGATGCCGATCGTGAACATGATGAAGAACGAGTAGAGCCCGGTCTTCTCGACGATCACGCCGTGCTCGGCGAGGTAGCGCGTCACGATCGAGGCCGGGATGCCGGTGTCCGCGAACTTGCCGGACACGTCGAGGCCCGGCGTGATCAGCGTCGACTTGATCGGGTCGAGCATGTTGAAGCCGCTCGCGAGATTGCCGAAGCCGTGCCAGTTGTCGTCGGACGCGAGCACCCAGTCGGCCTGCGTGCCGATGCCGTCGTCGACCAGTTCGTCGGGGCCCCAAACCTGGAACCACCAGTCGTCGCCGAACTCGCCGTCGATCTTCCGCATCGCGCGGCGAAAGTCGAGCGCCTCGAGGATGCTCTCCTCGACCAGCGCCGTGCCGCCGGGCGGCTCCATCATCGCGGCCGCCACGTCGCACGACGCGATGATCGCGTACTGCGGGCTGGTCGACGTATGCATCAGGAACGCTTCGTTGAAGATCGTTGGGTCGAGCTTCACGCTTTCGGACTCGTGCACCAGGATCTGCGACGCCTGCGACAGCCCGGCCAGCATCTTGTGGGTCGACTGCGTCGCGTACACCATCGAGGTCTTCGGCCGCGGCCGATCCTGGCCGATCGCATGCATGTTGCGATAGAAGTCGTGGAACGTCGCGTGCGGGCACCACGCCTCGTCGAAGTGCAGGTTGTCGATCTCGCCGTCGAGCATCGTCTTCAACGTCTCGTCGTTGTAGAGGATGCCGTCGTAGGTCGATTGCGTGATCGTCAGAATGCGCGGCTTCTTGTTCCGGGCATTGCGTGCGAACGGGTTGGCCTCGATCTTCCGCGCGATGCTCTCGGGCGTGAACTCGTCCTTCGGGATCGGGCCGATCAGGCCCAGGTTGTTTCGCTTCGGCGTCAGGAACACGGGGATCGCGCCGGTCATCGTGATCGCATGCAGGATCGACTTGTGGCAGTTGCGGTCGACCACCACGATGTCGTCGGGCGCGATGCTCGCGTGCCACACGATCTTGTTGGACGTCGACGTGCCGTTGGTGACGAAGTAGCAGTGGTCCGCATGGAAGATGCGCGCCGCGTTGCGCTCCGACGCGGCCACCGGTCCGGTGTGGTCCAGCAGCTGGCCGAGCTCCTCGACCGCGTTGCACACGTCGGCGCGCAACATGTTCTCGCCGAAGAACTGGTGGAACATCTGGCCCACCGGGCTCTTCAGGAACGCCACGCCGCCCGAGTGCCCCGGGCAATGCCACGAATACGAGCCGTCCTGCGCGTAGTGGATCAGCGCCCGGAAGAACGGCGGCGCGAGGCCGCCGAGATAGGCGCGGGCCTCGCGGATGATGTGGCGCGCCACGAACTCCGGCGTGTCCTCGAACATGTGGATGAAGCCGTGCAGCTCCTTCAGGATGTCGTTCGGGATGTGCCGCGACGTGCGCGTCTCGCCGTAGATGTAGATCGGGATGTCCGCGTTCTTGAAGCGGATCTCCTCGATGAAGGCGCGCAGGTTGAGGATCGCCGGATCGAGTTCCGGTCCCGGCGTGAACTCCTCGTCGTCGATCGACAGGATGAAGGCCGACGCGCGCGACTGCTGCTGCGCGAACTGCGACAGGTCGCCGTAGCTGGTGGCGCCGAGCACCTCCATGCCTTCGGCCTCGAACGCGGCGGCGAGCGCGCGGATGCCGAGGCCCGACGTGTTCTCGGAGCGGTAGTCCTCGTCGATGATGACGATGGGAAAACGGAATTTCACGGCACCACTCCTCGACTCGTTCGTGCGGCGCATCGCCGCGCCCGACGCGGCTCCGCATCGTCGGCGCGCCCCAATGAGAAAGCCACCGGGTCGCGAGCATCGCCTCGATGCCCGGGTCAACCGGTGGCTCGCCGTCGCCGGGTCGGCGTTCGGAACGCGGAATTCTAACTGCATGGTCGGCAAGTCTCGCCTCGTCGGCGAGCGCGATGTGGCGTCAGCGACGCGTCGGCGTCCGCGCTGGTTCGTCCGGCGTCTGGTCGCATCGGCAGCGGGACGTTCCGTCGGCGAGCCGACCGTCCGAACGACAACGTACCGGGTCGCCCATCGGCGCGCTGCGTCGACCGCGGTCGGTGAATCCGCACCGGATTCAGCGGTTGTCCGAGATCGACCGATCGACGCGAGCCGGACGATTCGTCGATCCTTGCCGCGTCATGCCTTGCGATCGATCCGGACATGCCATCGACCCGTTCGTCCCGTCATCCGTCGCCGCCGACTGTCGCTCCGAAGGAGTTGCCAGCGGTCCGCCGACCTCGCTCGCTGGTCGCCGCGCCCTCGGCTCGGGCGATGCGTCCCACCGTGTTCTCCGCGCGGTGATGTTTGCGGTCGACGCGCCTCGCGGCGCCTGATCGAGCGGCCATGCGGACCGGGCCCCGCGCTGTCGCCCAGCGAGCGCACGACGCGACGGCGCACGCAGCCGGTGCCGAGCATGTCGCCGCGGTCGATGCGGCGCAGCCTACCGTCGAAGCGGCGCTGCGTTCCGCGATCGAACGGTACGGCCCGACCGCGCTCGCCGATCGTTCGGTGCTCGCGGACTTCTTGTCCGAGCACTGCGGCAGCGCCACCCAGGACATCGCGCTCGTCATCGCGGCGCTCGACGAGCAGGTGCCCCAGGCGTTCCTCGGCGTGCAAGGCGACGTCGACGCGGCGCGCATCGTGCCGCGACTCGAGAAGCGGCTGCGCGAGCGACGCGGGCTCAACGGCTACGCGGCGGCCTGGGCCGTCGAGACCTGGCTGACGGCGTTGCAGGGTCAGGCGCGGGCGGCGACCGGCGACCGATCCGGCCCGGCCCAGCCGCCGATCCCGACGCCTCGCGCGCCTCGCGGGAAGGCGGCTCGTCCGCCCGGATCGTCCGCGCCGAGAAGGTCAGCGGCACGCGCCGCGACGGCCGGACAGAACTGCAGGTGCTGCTCGACTTCATGCAACCCG
>CAHJXF010000118.1 GCA_903644065.1 Betaproteobacteria bacterium | reverse complement strand
CCGGCTCGACCGCGGGCGGCTCGCGATGACCGCGGCGCCGGCCGAGTTGATCGCGGACCTGCCGAGCAAGGTGGGCCGGTCGCGGCCGCGGCTGGGCGCCGGCAAGCTCGTGACGGGCCGCACCATCGCCACCGACCTGCTGTCGGTGATCGACACCGCGCAGAGCGAGCTGATCATCGTCTCGCCGTACTTCGTGCCGGGCGAACGCGGCATGGCGGCGTTCCGGCGGCTGGTCGCGCGCGGCGTGTCGCTGAAGGTGTTGACCAACTCGCTCGCCGCGACCGACGCGGCGATCGTCCACATCGGCTATGCGAAGTACCGCCGCCAGCTGCTCGAGCTGGGGGCCGAGGTGTACGAGCTGCGCCCCGATCCGGGCGACGCATCGGCCACGGGGTCCAACCTCGGCGTGATCGGGTCGTCGAAGGCCAGCCTGCACGCGAAGGTGCAGGTCATCGATCGCCGGACGATCTTCGTCGGGTCGTTCAACGTCGACCAGCGCTCGTCGCTGGAGAACACCGAGATGGGTCTCGAGATCGAGAGCCCGGCGCTCGCGATGCAGGTCGTGGACATCCTGCGCGATCGCGGCGAGGAAGGCCGCTATCGCGTGACGCTGGGCGGCGACGGCGACCTGGTGTGGACCACGCGCACCCACGGCGTCGAGCAGGTCTTTCACGACGAGCCGGGCGCGGGGACACTGCTCAAGTGGTCGCTGAAGCTGCTCGCGCCGTTCGCGCCGGAGCAGATGCTGTAGGACGACGCACGGCCGATGCGCCGGCCCGCGTCGTCGCGAGTCCGGACCGGCATGGGCGATTCGCTGATGGCTGCGACCGGCGCGCTGGCTTCCAATGGCGTCCCCGCAGGCCCGGCCTGCCCATCGGACGTCCGCGTCCGACCCAACGAGGAAACCACATGCCCTACATCGATGTCGATACCGACAAAAGCGGTCAGCGCGTCGCGCTCTACTACCAGGACGTCGGCGCCGGCAAGCCGGTCGTGCTGATCCACGGCTGGCCGCTCGACCATGCGAGCTGGGCCTACCAGATCGCCGCGCTCGCCAAGCAGGGCATGCGCGTCATCAGCTACGACCGGCGCGGCTTCGGCCTGTCGTCGCAGCCGTCGACCGGCTACGACTACGACACGCTGGCCGACGACCTGAAGGCGCTGCTCGACGAGATCGACGTGCAGGACGTGACGCTGGTCGGCTTCTCGATGGGCGGCGGCGAGGTCGCGCGCTACATGTCGCGTCACGGCGGCGCGCGCGTGGCCCGCGTGGCCTTCGTCAGTGCCGTCACGCCGTTCCTGCTGAAGCGCGACGACAACCCGGACGGCGTCGACAAGTCGGTGTTCGACGACATTCTCGAGGGCCTCGAGAAGGACCGTCCCGACTTCCTGTCGAGCTTCGGCAAGATGTTCTACGGCGTCAGCCTGATCCACCATCCGGTCAGCGAAGCGACGCTGCAGTGGACGCTCAACATGGCGTTGCCCGCGTCGCACACCGCCACGATCGCGTGCGCGCATTCGTTCGCCGAAACCGACTTTCGCCAGGACCTGAAGTCGATCACCGTCCCCACGTTGATCATCCACGGCGAAAAGGACGACACGGTGCCGCTGAAGGCGAGCGGCGCACGGACCGCCGCGGCCCTGCCGCACGCGACGTACACGATCTACGAGGGCGCGCCGCACGGCCTCTTCATCACCGAAAAGGAACGGCTCAGCACCGACCTCGCCGCATTCGTCAGCGGTACCGAGGCGGTGTACCGCTAACCTGCGTAGCGGGACGCGTCGGGCGACGCCGTCCGCGTCGCCGGGCGCGCGGCGACCGGCTTCGTGTCCCGCTTCACGCGGACCGGTAGAGCGACACGCGGTTGACCTCGACGGTCACGTGGACCAACTCCTCGTGCTCGGCGAGCAGCCGCTTGAAGTCGTCCGGCGTGGCCGGCGCGGCCGTGACCAGCGACAGGATGCACGAGTACTTGCCGCGACCGACCTGCCAGACGTGCAGGTCGGTGATCTCGGCGGTCGCTGGGCCCTGGGCGATGGCCTGCCGGATCTCGTCGGCGACCGGCGCGTCCATGCCGGCATCGAGCAACACCTCGCCGGTCTCCCGGATCAGCCCGTAGGCCCACACGGTGACGAGCACGGCGCCCACCACTCCCATGGCCGGATCGAGCCAGCTCGCGCCCCAGAGCTTGCCGCCGAACAACGCGACGATGGCGAGGACCGAAGTCGCCGCGTCGGCGACGACGTGGACGTAGGCGGACCGCAGGTTCAGGTCGTGGCCGCCGTGGCCGGCATGCGACGCGGAACCGTGGTGGTGGTGACCGCGCCGATGATCGTTCGCGAGGCCGTGACGGTGGTCGTGGTCGTGGCCGAGACGATGGTGATGGCCGGCGCCTCCGCGCAGCAGGCACGCGCAGAGCCCGTTGACGACCAGCCCGACGACGGCGATGACGATCGCCTCGTCGTAGCGGATCGGGCTCGGCTCGAGCAGCCGCTCGACCGACTGGAACAGCATCAGCAACGCCACGCCGACCAGCAGGATCGCGCTCGTGTAGCCGCCGAGGATCTCGATCTTCCAGGTGCCGAAGGCGAAGCGCCGATCGGTCGCGAATCGTCTCGCCGCCGCATAGGCCACCACCGACAGGCCGAGCGCGAGCGCATGCGAACTCATGTGCCAGCCATCGGCCAGCAGCGCCATCGAGTTGAGGAACCAGCCGCCCGCGATCTCGACGACCATCATGCAGGCGGTGAGCCCCACCACCCAGCGCGTGTTGCGCTCGGCCAGCGGGTCGCCTTCGTCGAACACGTGGCTGTGTCGTCGTGACTCCACCGTCGCTTCCATCGTCGCCTCCGTTGCCCGACTGGTACTATACCCCTCCCCAGTATCGACCTCGCGGCCATGGCGCACGTCACGCACGACAAGAAAGCGCTGCTGACCCGGGTCCGTCGCATCGTCGGCCAGGCGAGCGCGCTCGAGAAGGCTTTCGACGCGGACGAAGAGTGCATCGCGGTGCTGCAGCAGATCGCGGCGATCCGCGGCGCGGTCAACGGCCTGATGTCCGAAGTGCTCGAAGGCCATCTGCGCGAGCACCTGGGCCGCGGTCGCCTGTCGGCCGTCGAACGCGGCGCCGAAGTGGAACGGGTCGTCGCGACCCTGCGGTCCTACCTGAAGTGACTCCGCGGCAAGGGGGTCGGCGCCGGCGCGCGGAACGCTGCGATCGACGGCGCGGCGTCGTGCCGCGCTAAGATCGCGGCTGCAGTGCGACGCGGGTGTAGTTCAATGGCAGAACGGCAGCTTCCCAAGCTGCATACGCGAGTTCGATTCTCGTCACCCGCTCCAATGCTTCAGCCTTCGCCGGCGACCGCGAACCGGCGTTCAGGATCCGGATCGCCGCAGGCCGAACCACGACAGCGTCGCGAGCGGCATGCCGAGGCCGATCCACGATGCGACGTCCCAGCGGCCGTCGCCGACCAGCGCCGCCAGCAGGCCCACCAGCGACACGACGGCGATCGCCATCGGCCATCGCCACAGTCGCCAGCCGGTCGCCCGCCGCTTCATCGCAGGACGGCCCGACCATGGCGGACCGGCCCGCGGGAGCGCCGGGCGATCCACAGGTACAGCCCGCTGCACAGCACGACGATGGTGGCGATGTCGAGCGCGGCCCACAGCACCTGCATCGGCCAGCCGCCGTAGTCGCCGAAATGGAGCGGCTGCGACAACTGCAGCGCGGCCAGGTACCACGGCGCCGCGCCCGCGCCGACGATCGCGCCGTTCGCGGCGTCGACCACCACCGGCGTCAGCAGACGCGACGTCAGCGGCGTCGCACCGCGCAGGAAATACGCGTAGTGGCGCGGACCGGAGAACGAGCTGCCGGGGAACGCGATGAACGCGATCTTCGAGTCCGGCACGCGATCGAGGACGGCGTGCGTCGATGCGTCGAGGGTGACCGGCGCCGTCGTCGACGACGCGGGGGCGTCGTGCAGCATCGCGGCCAGCTCCGTCGTCCGCCAGTGGCCGACGACCAGCTCCGCCCAGGTGTTGACCACGCCCGTGAAGCCCACCACCGACGCCCACGTCAACGTGACGATGCCGATCAGGTTGTGCAGGTCGAGCCAGCGGACGCGACGCGCGCGATGGCGGCGCACGGTGCCGAACTCGAGCTTCCGCATGAACGGCGCGTAGAGCACGACGCCCGACACGATCGACGCGATCAGCAGCAGGCCCATGGCGCCGAGGAACAGCTTACCGGGCTGCCCCGCGAACAGGTCGATGTGCAGCGAGCGGACCACCGACATCACGCCCCTGCCGCCGATGATCGGCTCGCCGACCACGCTCCCGTCGCGGGCGTCGACGGCCACCTGCGCGAGCGTCGCGTCGGCACCCAGCGTGACGAACCACAGGCGGGCTTCGTCGGGCTCCTGGGACGCGAACAGCGGGTGCAGCCGTGGATGCCGCGCCTGCGCCGTCGCGACGACCCGATCGAGCGGCACGCGAGCGGTGTCGTCGGCGCGGACCGGTGCCTCGACGGTGGCGCCGAGCAGATGATCGATCTCGTGACGGAAGACCAGCGGCAGGCCCGTCAGGCACAGCAGCAGCATGAACGCCGTGCAGACCAGGCTCGTCCAGCGATGCACCACGTCCCACGCGCGGAGCGTTGCGGGCTTCATGGACCGCCTGCGGTCGACAGGAGCGAGCGTGCGAACGACGCGGTCGGGAGCGCGGCCGACGTCCGCGAGCGTGCCGTTCGCTCGAGCGACGCGGACCCGCGGACCCGCGACGCGCGCCCGCCGTCGTCGTCGTCGGCCGTGTTCAGAAGCCGACCGTGCCCGAGACGAGGAACGTGCGCGGCTGCCCGAGCACGAGGTAGCCCGCGCCCGGATAGCCGCCGACCGACACCCAGTCGCTGCGGTTGGTGACGTTCTCCACGCGACCGCGCAGCGTGACCCTGCGGTCCAGCACGTCGACGTCGTAGCGGAAGCCGACATCGAAGCGCGACCACGACGGCACGCGCTGCGTGTCGGCCGCGTCGGCGAACTGCGTCGTCGTGTGGACGGCGCGACCGTCGACCGTCAGGCCGGTGAGGTAGGGGATGTCCCATTCGACGTTGACGTTGACCTGCGTGCGCGGCGCACCGATCGCCTGCCGGCCGTCGACGTCGGTGTCGAGATAGGTCGCGCCGCCGAGCAGCCGGACGCCCTTCAGCGGTTCGCCGAACACCGCGAGCTCGACGCCGCGATTGCGCTGCTTGTCGCCGATGCCGAAGCGTCCACTGGCGATGTCGAGCGCGGCGATCGGCTTCTTGCTCTGGAACACGCCGACCGTGGCGCCGACGGACCCGGCGTCGAACTTCGCACCCACCTCCTCCTGCCGCGAGACGTAGGGCTTGAAGATCTCGCCGGCGTTGGCGACCGTCCGCGTGGCGCCGCCAGCGTCGACATACGTGGTCGGGGCGGTGTCCCCTTGCGCGAGGCCTTCGATGTAGTTGGCATACAGCGAGACGCGCGGATCGAGCTTGAAGACGACGCCGCCCACCGGCGTCAGGCGGCCCTTCGAATAGTCCGACAGCAACGCCGCGCTGTTGTAGTCGTAGTTGAAGCTCGCGATCTTCTGGTAGCGCGCGCCCAGCGTGACCAGCACGCGATCGTCGAGGAAGCCCAGCATGTCCGCGACCGCGGCGCTCTCGTTGCGCGTGCGCGCCGTGACGAGCGGCGACGCGAGCGTGCCGCCGGTGAAGAAGTCGTTGGCGGGCGGCGGCACTTCGACCGGCTGGTAGAGGTTGCCGCGAAAGCCGGCGAAGCTGGACAGCGCGTAGGCGTTGTTGGAGCGCAGCGCGTAGCCGACCACCGAAGCGACCAGCAGGTGCGACACCCCGTACGTGTTCAGCTTCACCCGCAGGCCCACCTCGCCGGTCGCGACGCTGTCGCGGCGCGTGTTGTCGAAGCGGTACGCGGTCGTGGTGCCGCTCGCGTCGAGCACGGTGGGGTTGGCGAACGTGTCCGACTCGTGGCCGTCGCGCGTGCCGCCGGCGATCCACACGGTCGCCTGCGGCGACAGGTCGTACTCGGCCCGCACGGTGCCGAAAGTGTCGCGCTCGTTCGAGAAAGCCCACGGCTGGTCGAGGTTGCGCGAGGCCTTCGGCGCGTCGGGGATCGCGAGGCCGGCGACGATCGTGACGCTCGGCTGCGAGCGCTGCAGGCGATGGTTCTGGTAGCCGAAGTCGGCGGACACCCGGAACCGGTCGCCGCGATAGTCGGCGCCGAGCGAGACGACGTCGAGCTTGCGATGCTCGCCGTCCACCGCCGTGCCGCCGTCGCGCCGCGCGCCGTTGACGCGCAGGCCCACGCGGTCGTCCGGCCCGAAGCGCTGCGAGATGTCGGTGGCCACGTAACTCTGCGCGCCGCTCTCGAGCCCCACGGTGACGTCGGCGAACGGCTCGTTGGCGGCCCGCTTGGGCGCGATGTTGACGGAGCCGCCGATGCCGCTGTTGCCCGGCGCCGCGCCGTTCAGGAACGCGGTCGCGCCGCGCAGCACCTCGACCCGTTCCACCACTTCGGCCGCGAGGTACTGGCGCGGCAACAGGCCGTACAGGCCGTTGTACGAGATGTCGTCCGAGAACACCGGGAAGCCGCGGATCAGATAGGTCTGCTGGAAGTTGCCGAAGCCGCGCGCCACGCGCACGGTCGGATCGTTCTGCAGCACGTCGCCGACGCTGTTGGCCTGCTGGTCGCCGATCAGCTTCGACGTGTAGCTGGTGATGTTGAACGGCGTGCTCAGGTTGTCGAGGCTGCCGAACAACCCGACGCGGCCGCCGCGCGCCACCTGACCGCCCGCGTACGGCGCCTTCAGGCCGCCGGCCGACGCGTCGGCGCTGGCGGTCACGTTGACGGTCTCGAGCCGTTCGGGGGCCGTGCCGTCGGGAGCGACCGCCTGGGCGCCGGCCAGCGCGGGCGCCGCGGTGGCGACCACGAACGAGAGGACGGAGAAGCGACGCATGCAATGTCCATAAAGTAATAAGAATGATTCGCATTATGACACGAGCACCAAGCGACCTCGCGGTCCGCCCGGGGCTGCGCGGAGCCGTCGGCGCGTCTTTACCGCAGCGGATTCGTCGCTTCCCGCGACCAGCGACCCCTTCAGTCCTGGACGCGGCGCACCGAAGGCTCGTCGTGCGCGCCGCGTGCGCCTAACTGCATGCGGCGCGGATGAAGTCCGGGACCGGCACCGCCTTCAGGCGTCCTTCGGCATCGCGGACGCAGAACGCCCGCGTCTCGCGGCCTTCGCAGATCAGCACGTCGCCGCGCACGATGCGATGCTGTTGCACGAAGACCTTGGCGCGCCATTCCTCGATGCGCGTCTGCACCTCGAGCGTTTCGCCGTACGTCGCCGACGCGACGAAGCGCGTGTGGATCTCGAGCAGCGGTGCGCCCACCGAGCCCGGCAACGCCGTCATCTCGCGCCATGGCGGCAGACCGCAACTGCGAAAGAAGAAGGTCGAGGCCGCGTCCATCCAGCGCGAGAAGTTGGGGAAGAACACGATGCCCGCGGGGTCGCAATCGCCGAACTGCACGTCCACGCGATACGCCGCGGTGCGCCCACCGTCGCCCGACGTCACACCATCCGCACGCTGAGCGTGCCGAGTCCGTCGATGCCGCCGCGCATCGTCTGGCCGCGCTCCACCTTGCCGACGCCTTCGGGCGTGCCGGTGTAGATCAGGTCGCCGGGCTCGAGCGCGAAGTAGGTCGACAGGTTGGCGATCACCTCGGGCACCGACCAGATCAGCTGCGAGACGTCGCTGCGCTGTCGATCGACGCCGTCGACCTGGACCCAGATGGCCTGGCCGGCGGGATGTCCGAACGCGGCGACCGGACAGAGCGGCGCGATCGGCGCCGACCGGTCGAACGCCTTGCCGATCTCCCACGGCCGCCCCTTGTCGCGCATCGCGAACTGCAGGTCGCGCCGCGTCATGTCGAGCCCCACGCCGTAGCCGAACACATGATCGGCCGCCGACTCGGTGGCGATGTCGCGACCGGCGCTGCCGATCGCGACGACGAGTTCGATCTCGTGCTGCAGGTTGTCGGTGCGGCTCGGGAACGGGACGTCGACCGTCGTGTCGGTCGGCACGACGACGATGGCGCCGGCCGGTTTGCAGAAGAAGAACGGCGGCTCGCGATCGGAGAAGCCCATCTCGCGCGCATGCGCCGCGTAGTTGCGGCCCACGCAGTACACGCGACGCACCGGGAACAGCGCATCGCTGCCGACGATCGGGATGCCGACGGTCGCTTCGGGTTCGAACAGGAAGGTCATGAGAGAAGGGAAGAAGAGCGACGGTTCGATCAGGCGGCCAGGCAGCGATCGACGCGCCAGTCGTAGAGCCAGGCGAGCGCATCGTGGTAGCGCTCGGGCGGACGGTCGCGCCACAGGTCGTTGCGGACCAGGCGCTCCACGCCCTTCGCATGATAGATGCGTCCCATCTCGCGAGCCGACAGCACCACCCGCGCCGTGCGCGCCACCCGCGAGCGCTGGTAGCGGGCGAACGCGCGCTCGAGGTCGTGGCCCTCGGCCCGCACCGCCTCGCCGAGCGTGACGGCGTCCTCCAGCGCCATGCAGGCGCCCTGCGCCAGGTACTGCAGCATCGGATGCGCGGCGTCGCCGAGCAGCGTCGCGCGGCCGTGGGTCCAGGCCGCGATCGGGTCGCGATCGGCGGTCGACCAGCGCGTCCAGGTCCGCGGCAGCGCCAGCAGCTGGCGCGGCCGGTCGCCGATGCCGCGGAAGTACGACTGCACCTCGCTGCTGCTGCCCTCGGTCACGCCCCAGCTTTCCGGCTGCCGGCTGTGGAACGTGACGACGATGTTGTATTGGGCGCCGTCGCGCAGCGGGTAGTGCACGAGATGGCAGTCCGGACCGGCCCACACGACCGGCGCGTTCCAGCGCAGGTCGGCGGGGAAGTCGGCGGCGTCGGCGACGGCGCGGTAGACGACATGTCCCGAGACGCGCACGGCATCGCCGACCAGCGCCTCGCGAACCGCCGAGCGCACGCCGTCGCATCCGACCAGCGCGATGCCCGCGTGCCGCTCGCCGCGGCTGTCGATCACCTCGACGCCGTCGTCCGACTGCGCGATGCGCGACACGTGCGTGCCGGTGACGAACTCGATGCGCTCGGTCTCCTGCACCGCGTCCAGCAGCGCCGCGTGCACGTCGGCGCGATGGATCACCGCGTAGGGATTGCCGAAGCGCGCGCGGAAGGCGGCGCCGACCGGCAGGCTCGCGACCTCCGACTCGTCGATCGCGTCCATCAGCACCATGCGCTCGGTGTACACGGCCCGCGCCCGCGCGCGGTCGCCGATGCCGAGCGCGTCGAACGCCGCGAACGCGTTGGGACCGAGCTGGATGCCGGCGCCGATCTCGCCGATCGTGGCCGACTGCTCGAGGACGCGGACGGCCAGTCCCTGTCGCGCCAGCGCGAGCGCGGC